>JAUWMO010000114.1 GCA_030613125.1 Bacteroidota bacterium
ACCCGTTTCATACAACCGTCATTTTTGAAGCTTTACATTCAAAGTGAGATAATAACTTTTGATTCTTTTATAAAGTATTTGATTTCTCATTTTATAGTTTCGAGAAAAATCGTGCGGTGGACTGGAGTGGTTCCAGCTTGGTTTCATAAGCCAAATGACGCAGGTTCGAATCCTGTCCGCGCTACAAGAAATGGCAAATGGAATATACAAATTATAAAAAGGAATTTCAAATACCTACAAAAATCTGTGTTGAAGCAAAGCGGTATATGAAACATATTTTGGATCAGATAAAGAAAAATCAGATTCAAATAATAGGATTGGATTATGGAGGACTTACCCTTATGGCATGGACTTATCATACCTGGGTAGAAGCCACAACTATTATAGAAGATGAAGGGATGATAGTAAATGAAACTAATGCCAGGAATACATCCATCACAAAGGTTCATCCAGCAGTTAAAATTCAATATGATGCCCATGCACAATTACGGCTTCTGATGATTGAATATGGTTTAACTCCTAAGTCCAGGGGTAGGGTAGATGCTATTCAGGGAAATCTATTTGATCTTTCACCAGAATTACAAAAATTTAAGATAGCTCAATGAACAATACCGGCTTCCAATATGCTGAGGATGTGCTGTCTGGTAAACAGACTGCCTGCCAGTATGTGCAGCAGGCTTGCCAAAGATTCATGGATGATCTGCAGCGAAAGGACCTGGTATTTAAGCCTAGTAAGATTCAGAAGGTGGTGGATTTTATTGCAGACTTGCAGCATGGTGCCGGGGAACATGAAAATAAACACTTTGTTTTGGAACCCTGGCAGCACTTCATTATAATGAACCTGTATGGATTCTATTGGAAAAAATCAGGCAAAAGGAGGTTCAAGTACTCCTATATTGAAATGGCAAAAAAAAATGGCAAGACTGCCTTTTCATCTGCCAGGTGTTTATATCATTTGTCCTATGATGGAGAAGGAGCTGCAGAAGTTCTACAGGTAGCAAATTCTAAGGAACAGGCATTTATAGCTTATAGAATTACCAAAGGATTTATAAAGAAGCTGGACCCCCAGGAAAGATTTTTCAAACGATTTAGATCAGATATTCTATTCCCTTTAAATGATAGTTTTCTAAAAGTGCTGGCAACAGATGATACAAAAATGGATGGATACAACTGTAATTTTGGATTGATTGATGAATGGCATTCAGCCTTAAATTCCAAAACCAGGGATGTAATCCGGTCCGGTCAAGCTATGCGTAAAAACCCGATGCTGGATACAATTACTACAGCAGGCTTTGATAAAGATGTTCCTTGCTATGAATTAAGGACTACATGTACTGAGATATTAAAAGGTGTGAAAATAGATGATAGTATGTTTACAATTATCTACACCCTGGATGAAGGAGATAAATGGCAAGATCCTAAAGTATGGATAAAATCAAATCCCAACCTCGGAGTAACTGTCCATGAAGACTTCCTGCAGCAGCAAGTCCACCAGGCAGAAAATAATCCATCTGATGAAGTAGGAGTGAGGACCAAAAATCTTAATGAATGGGTTGATAGCAAAGAAACATGGATCCCCGATAAATATATTTTGGATGCTACAAAAAAGGTAGATCCCAAAGAAAAGGAATTGTATATAGGGGTGGACCTTGCATCAGTCCAGGATCTGACAGCAGTAGCATATTATTGGATCGAAAATGAAAGGCATAAATTCAAGATAGATTATTACTTGCCATCTGAATCCCTACAGACCAGGCCGGATAAAGAATTGTATAAGGAATGGGCAATGCAGAAACATATTATTATTACTCCAGGTAATGTAACGGATTACGAATATATTACCAGGGACCTGCTGGAAAAACATAAGGATAATTATATAGTTAAGGTAGGTTATGATGTTTATAATGCTACACAATGGGCTATCATAGCTACCAATGAGAATCTACCCTTGGAACCATGTAGCCAATCAATAGGGAATTTTAATAAACCCACCCGTGAATTTGAACGCCTCATAATGATGGGTGCAGTGGATTTGGATGATAATCCTGTAACCAGATATTGCCTAAGAAATGTTCAGCTAAGAATGGATCATAACGGGAATGTTAAACCGGATAAGAAGATGAACAAGAAAAAAATAGACGGGGTAACGGCTGCCCTACAGGCCTTGACTATGTACCAGGCTTATGCTAACACTTATATAGGATCAATATTTTAAATAAAATGAACGACATATGTAAAGCACGGACAGCAGCAAAGGTTGTAGAAGCATTTAAAGGAACCGATTTAAGTAATATTGAAATAGCCATAAAACTTAATACTGAATCTAATTATATATCCATGATTAAGAATTCAGGCCATTATAAAAAGATCCCTTTGAAAGCCTGGGAGAAATTCAGAAATTTTGTTAATAGTAATGAGAAGATTGAAAATTACCACGCTGAGAAGATTGAGGAATTAAAGACTGAAAAGGCTGAATATAAAATTCCTGATCGATCAATAAAACCTGAAGTAAAAGTTAAGATTGAAGAAAGTGAGGGGAAATACACCCTGAATATTGATATAGTAATAACACTTAATGGCAAAAAGATCACTGTATGAAATGGTATCAAAGGATTAATCCCAAACATTGGTTCAGGGATCTTACTCAGGATCTGCTGATAATGATGGGTCTGCCCTATGGTTTTGGCAGTGCATCACTTTCTAAGATGCAAGCCATGCAGCTATCAGCAGTCTATAGATGTGTGGAAGTAAAATCTGATGCTCTGGCATATCCTACCAGGCAAGTGCAGGTAAAAACAGACAGGGGATGGACATCGGACCCGGAACTACCTCTATGGGATCTACTAAACCTGGAACCAAATCCTACTATGACATCCGATCTGCTTTTTAAAATGCTGATTATAAAAACCGAATTAGAAGGCAACGGATATTGTGAGATAATCCGGGGACCGGCATTCCAGCCTGAAAGATTGGAACTAATCAGGGATCACGTGAAGATCCTGTTGGATGATGCAGGGATAATATACTATGTCGTTCAAAGCAAAAATCCCAGGATCATAGAACAGTCCAATATGATCCATATAAAAAACTTTACCTATGATGGAATAATAGGGGTAGCTACTTTAACCCATGCCAATAATACTTTGAATGCTGCCAATTCAGTAGAAAAGCATGCCCTGGGTTTCTTTTCAGGGGGTGCCAATATGGGATTAGTCCTAAAAGTGCAGGGTAGATTGGATAAAGAAGAAGCAGATAGATTAAAATCAGAATTTGCTTCTGCCTTCAATACTACTGATGGAAGCCCTAATAGTTTGGCAGTAATGCCCGGCAGTATGGAAATAACTCCAGTAGGTGTTAGTCCATTGGATAGTCAGATGTTGGAAACAAGACAATTTAATGTAGTTGAGATATGCAGGTTTTTTGGTGTAGATCCGACAAAAGTTTTTGAGACAAAAGACAGTAAATATAATACAGTGGAAGCTATGCAGCTTGCCTGGCTAACAGATACTGTAGCCCCATATTTTAGCAGGATAGAAGCTGAACTAAATAGAAAACTATTTCTGCCTTCTGAGAGGAAATCCCAACGGGTCAGGTATGATGTGGAAGATCTGTTAAGGGCAGATATGAATTCTCTAAGCAACTACCGGATGAAAATGTTCCAGGTAGGGGCATATACGGTAAATGAAAATAGGGAACGGGTAGGGACACCAAAATTTGATGATCCTATGGCAGATATCCCATTCGTCCAGGTAAATATGCAAGCAATAAATACAAAATCAAATGGAAAAGGAAATAAGAGAAATAAGAAAAATCACTAAGAAATTAATTGGTTTTGTTAATACAAATCATAAATCAAGTGAATCTATTGAAGACTGGGAATATTTGATACATCATATAGAAATAGTGGAAGGAGAGGAAGAGTTACATCATTGTTTTATGCTCGATCATCTTGGAAATAAGTATGAAATCGGACATATAATGGATGAAGATGATAATCAAAGACATTGCATTTTAGGATTAGTAGAGGATCAAGATGTATACTGGAGCGATACGGAAGCAGTTGAAGCAGGGGAAACCATTCCCTGTCCTGGAAGGCAATTAGAATAATAATAAAATGCGTATACCTACTAAAATAGAGCCTTTTTATTTTCCAACTGGAAAAGATTCAGAATTTTCTAAAAGTGTCTTTCTTAAAATTCTTAATGATGCTATTAAGAAATCTTTGAGTCTTATTATTAAGCCTGGAATTTTACTGTCAGGTGGAGTAGATAGTTCATTATTAGCTCTTATTGCTATAAAATATTATCCTAATATTCCTTTTTTTACTGTAGGAAAAGATATAACGAATCCGGATATACAGGCAGCAATACAATTAGCAAAAGAAAAGAAATTGAATTTATATATTCATCTTCTCAATTCAGAAGAAATATCCGTTGTGCGACAGGAATTGAAAGAGAATGTAAATTCTAATTCTTTTTATGAAGGAGATGAATGTGTATTGGCTGCTTTAAAATTTGTCTCTCCGATTGTTACCGGAATAATTACCACAGATGGGATTGATGAGTTAATGGGTGGATATTGGGGTCATAGGGATAGAAAAAGATTTCCAGCTATAGAGGATGCTTTTAAATATTTTTGGGATGAGCTTGAAGAGAAGCATTTAACTCCAATGTGTAGATCTGCCAAACTTTATAAGCTGGATCTTGTTTTTGTGTATTTAATGCCTAAAGTTGTTCAATATCTTTCAATAATTCCATTGAATAGAAGGATTGAAGGGAATGTAGGTAAAGCTATTTGGAAAGAAATTGCTCGAATTACAGGAGTGCCTTCATGGGTTATAGAAAGACAAAAGAGGGGATTTGTTGATGCTTTTAATTAATAAAAATATGACATATCTAGAGAAAGTAATTTCTGGGATAGATAAAAGAAAGAATGAAAATCCCCAAAGAAATAAATTAAAATTTTTAAAGATGAAAAAGGAAATAAGAAATCTAAAAATTGAACAGTCGGAAATCAGGGCAGATCCTAAAACGGGAATTATATCAGGATATGCAATGATTTTCAACAGTCTATCTAAATTGCTTTATGGAAGGTTTCGTGAAAAGATCCTTCCTGAAGCTATGAATGGGGTAATAAAAAAATCTGATGTATTGGCATTACTGGATCATGATAGTTCCAGGGGAGTACTAGCAAGATCTATGTTTGGTAAGGGTACATTAAACCTTACCGTTGATGATAAAGGCTTGCGCTATGAATTCAAACCACCTAAAACTGCCCTGGCAGATGAAGTTAAGGAATACTTGAGAAGAAAGGAAATACAGGGAAGTAGCTTCTGGTTTGACCTGGATAAAGATGGGGAGAAATGGGAAAAAACTACTGATGGAAAATATATCCGGACTATTACAAAATTCAGTGAAATCTATGATGTGAGCCTGGTATTTAAACCTGCCTATCCAGAAACCACTGCAGCCATCAGATCCCTAAAAGCATTTGAACAGAAAAAGAGACCCAAACCAAAATTAAGTCGAAAAGAATTAAAAAAGTGCTATCAGGATCGGGAAAAACAAATGGGGAAAAAAAGAAAAAATAAATGAAAGTTTTTAAATCTTAAATAATATTATTATGAAAAAGTTATTTTGTTTTTTGGTAGTTATTGTAATTGCCGCAATTGGAATGCTGGGCATTGACCAGCTTATGGATCAATCATTAGCAGTGCTTTTTATTGATCAACTATTTAGCCAGGGTGATATTATTTATCTGGCTCCCCTAACATTGCTCCAACTTGTAGACAAACGTAAGTTACTTATGGAAGCAAATGAGAAGCTTATCAAAGAGGGTAAAAAAGGTTTTCGAGATCTTAAAAAGGATGAAAAGAAAACCTTTGATGAGAATATGGTAAAAATCAAAGACTTCGATGATCAGATAAAAAGAGTAAATAGCATTACTGAACAACGGATAGAGCCTGAAATGAAGGTTATAGAACCTGAAAAGGAAGCTTTTAGCCTTGTGCGTACAATACGGAATATGGCAAACAAAAAACCGATGCATGAAGCTGATGCCATTGTAATAAAACAAGGGGAAGATGATATGCGTGCTAATGGTGTCAGTCCTGAAGGAGATGTATGCTTACCACTGATAGATCACAGGCATGAGAAAAGGGCAGATATCCTGGCAGGCACTGATTTAGCAGGTGCAGAGATCGTAGCCACTGATGTGCTGAACCTTTTGGGACCACTACGTAATGCCCTGGTATTTTCAAAAGTAGGGGCTACATATCTTATGGGATTGATCGGTAACGTGGATATTCCTAAATATGCCGGATCTACTGCAGGCTGGAAAAGTGAGGTTGCAGCTTCTGATGATGCTGCAGGGGCACACAGTGAATTACCCCTTAGCCCTATGCGGATCACTGGACACCTGGATATTTCAAAGAGGTATCTTATCCAGGATGCTGCAGGAGCAGAAGAACTTCTGAAAACTGACCTGATAGCTGCAGTAGCTGGATTACTGGAAGATACTGCCCTGGGAAAGATTGCAGTTTCAGCAGGGGTGAATCCTGCAGGATTGCTGCCTGATGCTGGATCTACTTTCAATACCGGTGTGATGGTATATGGTGATGTTATTGATATTGAAGCAGCTGTGGATGCTGCCAATGCCCTGGAAGGGAACTTGGCATATATTACCCACCCATCATTGAAAGGAATAATGAAACAGACAGTCCGTGTGGCAACAACTGATAGCAGGATGATCATGGAAGGGAAGGAACTCAATGGATATCCTTGCCATGCAACTTCAAATATGGCTTCAGACCTGTCTGCTACTACGAATGAATACGGGCTGGCTTTTGCCAATTGGAGGCATCTGATTATTGCCCAGTGGGGTGGTATTGATCTATTGGTGGATCCTTACACGCTTGGCTCTGAAGCCCAGGTAAGGATTGTAGTCAATTCATATTGGGATTTCCTATTCAGGCATTCTGGAGCTTTGGCTTATGGATCATCCTTGCTTGCTTAATTAATATATCGGGATAACAGGGATAGGATGCTACGAACATAATGGTCCGTCAGCATACCAGAATGTTTATCCTGTCCCTGCCCGATCTTTTAATTATTAAAGTAGTCTTGTGGACCACGAGACTACTTTAATCAGAAATTGGTCAAATTTCCCGGGGCTTGCCCTGGGGTTAATACCTTTTAATTATAAATAAAGTTATGGCAGCTAAATATTTAACATTGAAGTTGTGCCGGGATCACCTGAATATAAAGGATCTATCCTTTACAGAAGATGATGATTACATTATGTTACTGGCAGAATCAGCAGAAGTTTCTGTGGCTAATAGGATAAATCAAACCCTGGTTAGTCTGGAAACAGAACCAGATTCAGGGGTGCTACCTGAAGATCTGATGTTAGCACTGAAATTTCTAATGGCTACCTGGTTCGATCAAAGGGAAAATGTGGTGAAAGTGATAACTGTCACATCGTTCCCTTTTTCTATGGATGACATTTTGCAGGATTACGTGCAAAGGGGTATGGCATGATGAGAGATTTTAAAGCAATATTAGGATTTGAAGATTATTTGATATTCCGCGATGGGAGAGTGTTTAGTTTCAAAACTAATAAGTATCTAAAACCGCGGAATAATACTAAAGGGTATTACCAGGTTGTTTTATCCCAACCAGAAAAAAAATACATTAAATATATAGCCAGGCTGGTTGCTCAGGCATTTATCCCTAATCCGGATAATAAACCTGAGATTAATCATATAGATGGGGATAAGGCTAATAATAATGTTTATAATCTTGAATGGGTTACTCGATCTGAAAACATGCTTCATGCTTATTCTAATGGATTACAAACTCCCCTTCCAGGCATACTTGTTAGGGTATATGATTACAAAACAGGGAAATTTTTATCGGTTGAGCCTTCTTTAAGCGAAGCTGAACGATCATATAGAATACCACATGCAAATATACGCCGCGTTTTAGCAGGTAGGCAAAATCATACCCGTGGATTGACTTTCATTAAAGTTTTAAAATAATGCGTGCAGGAGATTTACGTCACAGTATAAGCTTTTATAGCAAAGCCGTTGGAAAAGATCAGTACGGTGCAGCCACAGAAAGCTATACATTACTGTTTTCTGTTCGTGCGAAGATCCGGTATTTGAGAGGTGATGAGATCCTGTTGAGCTCCACCACGGCAAATACAACTGTAATGCAATTTATTATCAGGCAGCGTAGTGATATTTCAGAGGAAATGGAGATTGAATATGAAGGTGCCAGGTACAATATTCAGATAATTGAGGTTGCAGAAAGAAGTACTATGATGAAAATAACAGGTACTAAAATTGTTAACTAATGGCAGCAAAAGATACGGGCGTTAACCTTTTAGGAGATAAGCAGCTTAATGAGTTGTT
Source organism: Bacteroidota bacterium (assembly GCA_030613125.1). Lineage (GTDB taxonomy): Bacteria > Bacteroidota > Bacteroidia > Bacteroidales > VadinHA17 > JAUWMO01. Next base: position 8,414 of record JAUWMO010000114.1, read on the forward strand.
TAATAATATGCTAAAGGATAGACAGAAGCGGAGTGTTGTTATCTCTGCATTCAAGAAAGCCTCAAAGCCTATGTTACGAACTATCAAGGCTAATCTTATTGCCAGGACCCGGGCCAAATCTTCAGGGAACTTAGCAAAATCGCTTGGTACCAAGGCGGTAAGTAGGTTACCGATTCTGCGTTTAGGTGCCAGGACATTTGGTAATTGGAAAGGGTTTCATGCACATTTCGGGGAATTCGGTACCGTGAACCGGTATACTAAAAGTGGAGCAGCCCGTGGTAAAATAACCGCAACGCCATGGTTTCGACCGGGCGTAGAGGCAAAAAGTAAGGAGACAGCAGAAGGTTTTATCGATTCTGCTATTGAATCTTTCAATGCTTTAATTAAAAGGGCGAACGCCAAAAGAAAAACGTAATGATAAACAAAGCAATATATTACATCCTTTCAAATAATGACCCAGTGAAGGCGCTCGTATCAGATAGAATATTCGCCTTAACCGCCCCGGAGACAACAAAAGCTCCATTTGTTGTATTCTCGCGTAAGGTAGTACCTGTATATACTAAATCCGGATGGGAGTATGATGAATCATCTGTTGCCATTCTGATATTCTCAAAGGTATATGTAAACTCTATTGATGTAATGAAAGCGGTCAGGACCGCCCTGGAATGGAATAAGGGCACGTTTGTAGATGTAAGTATTGGAGATGCCAGAGTGACCGACATCGATGAAGGATACGACCTGGAAGCAGATATGTATTACCAGACACTGTTAATGAATTTTACAAATAAATAACTTTTAATAAAAATCAAAATCATGAACTTTAACGTAAAATATGGAACTGATTTAATCCTATTAATGGATGTATCAGAGGGTAATGATGGCACGGAATTCAAGGCCGTTGCACATGCAAAAAGCCATAGTCTTGAATTCGGACGTAACATCAGAGAGATTTCCAGTAAGTCTACAGGTGATTACGTAGGATCAGCTTATGGTAAGGCCAAGTGGTCAATTAGTGCAGATGCACTTGTATCTTATGATGCAGATGTCTGTAACTATGACAAATTGATGGAGTTCATTTTAGCCAAAAGGCTGGTAAAAATTATCAGCTTGTCGCAGTTAAGCACTTCCACCCTTGCAGATGATACCGGAGTTAATGAGGCCGGAGCCAAGGCGCAAGCTGATTTGGCTTCGAAATATTACAAAGGTGATGCAGTGATTGCCAGTGTGAACAAAACAGCCGGCGATGAAGATGATGCTTCCTT
>JAUWMO010000307.1 GCA_030613125.1 Bacteroidota bacterium
CGGGGTTTAGGTCCAACATTTATAATGCGGTTATTCCTGGAATTTACATTTATGGTACATCCTACCGGACAAAACAAACAGGTAGTTTCAGTTGATCTGTCTGGTAAACCAACCCACTTGCCCATTTTTTCAGAAATTGAACCGGTAGGACAAACATCTACACATGCTCCGCAAAATTCACATCCTGCATCTTTCTGGGATTCACCAAATGCTGTTCCCACTATGGTCGTATTTCCTCTTTGCACAAAAGCAAGGACCTCACTATTTCGTTCTTCATTACATATTCTTACGCAACGGCCACATAGAATACACAAGTTATAATCAATGTCATAGAATGGATTATTGTGTTGCGGATCAATCCCCCTGTAATGAACAGGATATTTCACATCAGATAGCTGCAGGTAGTCAACCAGTTCCTGTAATTCGCAGTCGCCATTGCTTGCACAAAAATTACATCCTGTTGTAATGCTGACTTTCCGTGTTGAGTGCATAAATTCCTTACACTCTGTTTTTTCTTTGCAGGTTAAACATGTATAAGGATGCTCCGATAAAATAAGTTCAAGTATTTCCCTTCGGAGTTCCTGTAATTCATTGGATATTGTGGTAATTTCCATGCCGGTGGAAACAGGTGTGGTACAAGCTGTTGGATATCCTTGCATATCCTTAATTTTAACCACACAGAGCCGGCATCCCCCATAGGGCAATAAGTTTTCCAGGTAACAAAGTGTTGGGATGTATATCCCTTTTGACCGGACTGCTTCAAGTACAGTAATACATTCAGGAACGAAATATTTCTTTCCGTCAATCTTCAGGCTGATATTTTTTCCTTTTGTTCCTTTCATACTAAATACCTGAAATTATCCTGTTTGGTTATTTATACAATTTCAATTGCATCCCCTGCAATGGCGTCAAAACGACAAATCTCATAACATGCCCGGCATTTTATACATTTCTCCAGGTCAAGAAAGTGCGGTTCGCTCCTCGGTCCTGTTATTGCTCCTGTTGGACACACACTTACACATTTCTGGCAACCGGTGCACTTATCCGCAATTACTCTGTATTCAACCAAATCCCTGCATACTGCTGCCGGGCAACGATTATTCTCAATATGTTCTAAAAATTCATCCTTAAAATACTTAAGAGTTGTAAGAACAGGATTTGGTGCAGTTTGGCCCAGTCCACAGAGGGATCCGTTTTTCACACTCTTTGCAAGTTTTTCAAGAATTTCCAAATCTTTTACTTCTGCTTTGCCTGCAGTAATTTTTTCGAGTATTTCCAATATTCTGGAAGTGCCAATCCGGCATGGAACGCATTTGCCACAGCTTTCATTGCTGGTGAAGCGGAGGAAATATTTAGCTACGTCAACCATACAGGTATTTTCATCCATTATAATCAGACCCCCTGATCCCATAATAGAACCGGCTTGTGAAAGGGAATCATAATCTACTGGAAGGTCCAGAAATTTTTCTGACAGGCAACCCCCTGATGGTCCACCTGTTTGAACTGCTTTGAAGGGTTTAAGAGGGCCTCCTCCAATATCGAAGATGATTTTTCGTAATGTAGTACCCATTGGGACTTCAATTAATCCTGTCCTTCGAATTTTTCCAACCAGTGCAAAAGTTTTAGTGCCTTTGCTTTTTTCTGTTCCAATACCGGAAAACCAATCTGCTCCTTCACGTAAAATAGCAGGAACAGTAGCAAGCGTCTCAACATTGTTTATATTAGTAGGATTGCCATTCAGACCTGATGTTACAGGGAAAGGAGGCCTGCTTCTGGGCATACCTCTCTTTCCTTCAATTGATGCAATCAATGCTGTTTCCTCGCCGCAAACAAAAGCACCGGCTCCTTCTTTTAGCCTGATATCGAATGAAAAACCACTGTCAAGAATATTATCTCCCAGTAATTCCAGATCGTTCATCTGCTGGATTGCAATTTTCAGCCGTTCTATTGCCAGGGGATACTCTGCGCGGATATAAATATATCCATGATCTGCTCCTATAGCAAAAGCTGCAATGAGCATCCCTTCCAGCAGAGCAAAAGGATCACCTTCCATAAGTGAACGGTTCATAAATGCACCCGGGTCACCCTCATCCGCGTTGCAGATAAGATATTTCGGATTGCCCTTTGCCTTCCTGCATAATTGCCATTTCAATCCGGTAGGAAAACCTGCTCCCCCTCGTCCCCTGAGACCAGATTTTTTTATTTCTGCAATTACAACCTCAGGACCATGATTTAAGGCTTTTAACAAGCCCTTAAATCCATCTCTGGCGATATAATGATTAATATTTTCGGGGTTGATAATGCCGCAATTTCTTAAAACAATGCGTACCTGGTTCTTTAACATTGGCTGGTCCCAAAAAGACCTGGTGCCATTTATTTGTTTACCTTGTGGCCCGAGATGTCCGAGAGGTTTATGTTTAGACCCGGTGCCATTTGTAAATTCCGAAACCAATTTTCCTGTTCGTTGTACATCAACGTTATTAAAACTCATTCGGGGTAAACCTGGCTTTTGAATGTCTAAAAATGGCTCGAGGTAGCACGGTCCTATACATCCAACTTTATGAACTTGTGCTTTAATATTTTCCTTTTTAATGGTTTTATGTACCTGCTCCCATACTTCCCCTGCTCCTGAAGCAATACCACAACTTCCCATTCCGACATATATTATTGGGTAAGGACTATTCTGTAGAGATAGCCATTCCTGGAGGGCTTTTTTCTGTATTGCTTTAAATTCAGTCATATGTCTCCAGGGTTTCCTTTAATTTAATAACTGACATCCGGCTGTGTATTGTATTGTCTATCATTAGTACAGGAGCCAATGCACAACATCCGAGACAAGCAACCCGGTCCAGGTCAAACTTTCCATCTTCGCTGGTTTCACCCGGGATTATTCCTATTTCAGCTTCTAACGCATGCAGGAGAAAATCGCCCCCCTGAACGTGGCAGGCTGTTCCAAGACACATCTTTATTGAATGGCGTCCGGGAGGATTGAATTTAAATTGTGAATAAAAAGAAGCAACGCCATAAATATGACTTTTTGATAGGCGTAAATGTTCAGATATTCTTTCTGTCGCAGCCTTAGAAATAAATCCTTCTTTTTCCTGAACAGATTGAAGGATTGGGATTAAGAAACTTTGGTTATTCTGCCTGAATTTTTTTAATATTGACTGTATAGTATCGGCCATATGTAAGTCCCATGATTTTTGTATATCTCTAAAAATATGAAAAAAAAAAATATTTTAATATTATAAATTTTATTTTAATTTTGTCCAAATAAACATAAGTATCATGATACTTGGAATATTAAAAGAATCACAGCAAGATAACAGGGTTTCACTGCTACCTGAACATGTTCCTACTCTTGTAGAGAATGAAATAAGTGTAGTGATTGAATCAGATGCAGGAAACAGATCCTGTTTTGAAAATTAAGAATCTTTAAAACCGAAAAGCTTTTTAGCCTTGATCGTTTCGGAAACATATTTTGGGACCATTGTCTCCCATTCATCATCTCCACGTTGCATTAATTCCATTACTTTATCTGAAAAGATGTGAAGTATATCTTTATTTATTTTGTCAATATCAATGATCTTTCGGTTTTCAATAAGATATTGATAAAGCATTCTCAGATCATCGGGCATTGAGATATTCCCGGAAGTTAATAATTCATCCGAGTCCTCTTTTGTAGCAGGGTATACATAAAGTTTCATATTATTTATAAACAATTTTCCAAAGGCTTCCAGAATTCCACCTTTTAGATCAGTATAATAACTTTTATCCAGTACTTTCAGAAAAGTTGGAACACCAATAACAATCCGAAGATTTTTTATTTTGAAATCTGAAAAATATGATACCAGCTTATAGTATTCCCGGAAATTTGATATCATTACATTGTGTCCCATCCCATTAAGTATGTCAACCCTGTCGAGAAAATCCCTTTCATCGAAATTTCCCCGGGATAACAAATTATTTAGAGTTATCTCGCAAAGGGAGATTGTATTGTCCTTATCATAGTCCTCATCTTTTTTAAATATATTGAAGCTTGAGTTTATTACATCAACACCTGCATTAGTGATAGGTCTGAATCCCCCCCTGAACGCCAGAACATTTTTTTTGTAAAGCATATCTGCTGGTTGTGGCATATTGCCAAAATGGTCAAACATAGTTGCGTG
>JAUWMO010000135.1 GCA_030613125.1 Bacteroidota bacterium
TTTGTCTGCTCATCCGGAGCAAGATTTTTATTGGAAATTTTTCCGTTATAAAGGAGATAAAAATCCCCCTTAAAAAAAGTGTTTTCATACAAAAAATGAAAACCTCCATAAATTGGGGGAGCATGTCGGAGGGGGCTTCCATCTTTAACTTTACCTTTAATATAGCTGAAATCTGTTGATAGGGAAAAAGCACGTGATAATTTTGCCTCAAGATTCATACTGGTCCCAAATATTGTGGCTTCACCAGCATTCACTAAAGCATACACTTTACTTAATTCTCCATCATAAACCATTGTGTCGTATCCATTGAACTTAAATTCTTGTCTGACCATGGCATTTTTTAACAAAGTATAAAAACCTGTTATCTCAAATTTCAGTCTGTTGTTAAAGTTTTGTACCAATCCAAGATCAATATTATATGCATATTCAGGTTTAAGGTCTTCATTTGGTACAACAACCCCGCCGGGTTGAGAATCAAATACTTTGGCAACATCATCCAAATTAGGTGCCCTGAAACCGGATGAGGCATTAAAATTGATCTGGGTATTTTTTCCTGGCCTGAATACCAAGCCTAAAGAGCCATTCAATGCTCCATTTGTAATCTTTATATTGTCAAAAGGGAAGGAGTAGAAAGAATTGTTTTCAATAGTAGAATAAAGATGAATGTAACTATACCTGATCCCTGCATCCAGTGTTATTTTCTTGGTTATATTATATTTTAATGAGGTATATGCTGCAACTGTGGTGTAATGATTGATTCCATCGGGATACCGTGTTGCTTCATTCACTTTGTCTCCTGTAATAATATTTTCTGAATTTGCTGTTGATTTTACATTATTAAATACGGATTCAACACCATAATAAAAGGCATGATCCTTTCCAAATTTCTTATTCAGATCCAGGTTTAATGAAAAGATATCAACATTTTCCAATCGATGCCTGAGAAAAGTCTCATTCAATTTCCTGTCATGGCGACTTTCAGAGTAGTTTTGGTAAGCAACTATAAAATTTGTGTTGTCAGCAATAATGTTTTTATTATCTGATCTGGCTGTTAAAGAATGCAACATCCATCTTTGCGGGCCATAATACCATTCTGAATATTTTAGTTGCTCATTACTATATTGTATTAAACGGTCGTATCGGGGAATATTAGAGGAAGCAGAATAATGAAAAGCATAAATAAAATCGAGTTTTTTCTTTGGTGAGAATCTGATCTTTTGCATAAGGTTTAACTGGGTGTAGCCTGAAAATATTTGAACATTAGGATCAAGATTCACAAGAACAGAATCTTTTATTCCAAACCGCATGACATATTCATTTCTTTGATATGATGGATGATTCCAGGCGCCCATTCTGAGATTCTGATAGTTACTGTAGGTTACGCTGGATAAAAAAGCCCATTTATTAAAACCTATATTTATGTCTAAATGACCTGTCTTTTCATTATTTGCAGTTGAATAACGAAGAGCAGCATTAGTGGAAACACTTAATGCTTTTTTTGCAGATAATCTTGCATCCAAAGTATGGAAATCCATGACTCCACCAAGGGCATCACTTCCATAAACTACAGATCCGGGACCATAAACCACTTCTAATTTCTTTATGATATTTGCATCCAGGGAAATTACATTTTGCAGATTACCACTTCGGTATATGGCATTATTCATCCGGATTCCATCAACCACCAGAAGAACTGAGTTAGCAGCAAATCCCCTGATCATCGGACTACCTCCCCCTAATTGACTTTTTTGTAAAAAAACCGCATTTGAAATAGCCAGCAGATCGCCTGCCGTTTGTGGATTGTGGAATTGAACATCTGAACGTGTGATGGTCTTGATTTCATTTGGCACCTCTTTTTTATCTTGTTCCCATTTATTTACGGCTATAACAAATTCTTTAAGCATCCTAATCTCTCTTTCAAGCAGAATAGTAAACCCGGTTTGTTCAAGTTGTTCTTTTGAGTAAATCACCCTCAAATATGAAGGATGTTGAAAATAAACACTGTCAGACATGGAAAAAATTCCAATATCGGCCTTACCCTGATCATCTGATATAACTGCCTTATTTCTTTTTTTATTAAATAAAGCCACATTAGGAACTGGCAATCCGGATGACCCGTCTACAATTCTGATAGTTTGTGCATTGGATAAACCAGAAACTATAAGTAACAGCAAAAATATGTTGAATAAATAAAATAAATTTTTCATCAGGGCTGTTATCTCAACGAAAACCAATTTATACCGCAAAAATTATTCCACCCTACTAAATTTGTAAAGAAAAGTCCGTTAAAAGCAGTCTTTTTCATTAATAATTGTTGTAAAATACAGCTATTTTTAATGGTTATCTGCCATTTGAAAAAATGGCAATGAATTAGTAAAAAAAATGGGTTAATTTTTTACTTTTGACATCAGGCTAAACCGATTCGAATTTATGGCTAAAAGAGTATGGAGTATTGGAATTATTCTGTTTCTTCTGATAATAATTATTGTTGGTTATTTGCTTCTTAAAGGCCGGTTGATTCAGCAGGAAGATCCTTATAAGGCGGTTCCTCTTGATGCTTCGTTAGTGATCGAAGTAAAAGATTTCCACAATTTTGTCGAAAAACTTTGCGCTGAAAATATGATCTGGAATGAGTTGTGCCAGATCGAAGCAGTTCAGAATTCTGATAATGAAATCCGATATATTGATTCTTTGGTCAGGTCAGACCGGGATTTAAATAATTTGTTCTATCACAAGTCATTTCTGTTTGCTATTCATCAAACAGGCAAGAATGATCTTGAATTATTATACCTTATGAATTTATCCGGCAACTCTAATGCCAGTTCATTAAAAGGTGCCTTTGAGAAAGTCCTTTCATCATCTGTGAAGATTCAGGAGAGAACATATCACAAAACCAGAATTTTTGATATCATCAATAGTACAACCGGTCGAAAATTCTCTTATTCTTTGTACAAAGGAATTTTTATGTTTAGTTCTTCTTCGATTTTACTTGAAAGTGCAATCAGACAACTGGATTTGAGTAAAAGCATAATAGAACAGGAGGGTTTTATAGAGGTTAAAAATACGGCAGGCAGGGTTGTTGATGGAAATATTTATATAAACTGCCGGAATATGCCTCGTTTCATCTCTGTTTTTTTGAACAATACCTATAAAAACATACTATTGCCATTTACTCATTTTGCTGACTGGGCAGAATTAGATATTAATATTGAGGACAATTCCATTTTACTTAACGGATTTACTTACTCAAATGATTCACTTAATAATTATTTGAATCTTTTTCATAAGCAATCGCCACGCAAAATGATAATGGACCAGACATTACCGGCAAACACAATGACTTATATAACATTTGGATTGGATGATTTTGAGCTGTTCCAGACATCATATGAAGATTATTTGAAAGAGTCGGGAAAATTTAATTCCTATGAACGGAATTTAAATGAAGCAAATAAGACCTGGGGGGTAGACATTAACAAAATTTTATTACCATTACTTGAAAACGAAATAGGTATTGCCTATACAAATATTAAGAATTTATCTTATTCTCAGAATACTTATGTTCTTTTTAGTGTAAAAAGCATAAGTCAAGCTAAAGAGGAGGTGTTAAAAGCCCTGGAAACGTATGTTGAAAAGAATGGTACCCAGATAGAGAAATATGTGCATACAGTTGAAGTTGACCAGGAAACGCATTTTCAGATTTTTAAATTGCCAGTTGCGGGAATCCCCGGAATTTTATTTGGCGACATGTTCAAAGGAGCAGATAATCAGCTTATTACATTCATCGACGGATTTTTGGTTTTTGGTAATTCAATTCCTGCACTTAAAACATTCATTCATTATAATTTGTTACAAAAGACTTTAGCAAACGATTTTGATTACAGGTTTTTTAAAGAATCACTTTCATCCAGATCGAATTTTTATTTTTATTTAAATGTCCCCCGGTCATTTTCTTTTTTATCACGGTATTTAAATTCTGAGTATGAAGAAGGACTAAATAAATATCCTCAGTTATTTCAGAAAATACAGGCCCTGGGTGTCCAGTTCAGTTCCGAAAATACTATGATATACAACAATATTTACCTTAAATATCAATCTGTTTTCAGAGAAAAGGCAGAAACACAATGGGAAAGTTTGTTAGACACCACACTTAGGTCAAAACCCTTTTTTGTTACAAACCATTATACTCATGAGAAAGAAATATTTATTCAGGACGAAAAGAACAATATTTACCTGATAAACTCTGCTGGAAGGATCCTCTGGAGGGTTGGCCTCTCTGAAAAGATTTTAAGTGAAGTTGTTCAAATCGATTATTATAAAAATGATAAGCTTCAATTATTGTTCAATACAAAAAATTTTATTCATTTAATTGACAGGAATGGAAATTATGTTGAAAAATATCCTGTAAAGCTAAGATCTGTAGCTACTAATGGTTTATCTTTATTTGATTATGCACAAGATAAAGATTACAGGTTTTGCCTGGCAGGAAAAGACAAAAAAGTATATCTGTTTTCACAAGAAGGCAATACAGTTAAAGGCTGGAGCTTACCACAAACCGAAAGTATAATTAAAACACCTGTTCATCATTTCCGTGTTGGGACTAAAGATTATATAGTTTTATCTGACAACTACAAGTTCTATATTCTTAACAGGAAAGGAAATACCCGGATAAATATTAGAAAAAGCATACAAAAGCCTATACATCAGAATATATTGATTGATAGACGTACTTCCGGAACCAGATTTGTAACGACAGGGAAAAATGGCACCGTATACTTTATTTATTTGGATGGAAAGGTTGAAGAAAAAGTTCTTGGGAAGTTCAGTCATGAACATTTTTTTGAATACAAGGATATTGATGGTAATGGGACTAAGGAATTTATTTTTCTTGATCAGGACAAACTGCTTGTGTATGCATCTTCAGGTAAACAAATATTTTCCTTTACGTTTGATAATATTATAACTCTTAAACCGGTAATCTATACCTTCTCTTCAACGGATATGAAAATTGGGATTGTATCTTTAGCAGATCATAAAATCTACCTGTTTAATAATAACGGTAATTTATATAAAAATTTTCCTCTCACCGGTCAAACACTTTTCTCAATAGGAAGATTCAGGAATTCAGGAAACAAATTCAATTTAATTGTGGGTGGAGATGATAACTTTTTGTACAATTATTCCGTACAATAGGTCTATTGACTTCAATAACATAATTAAAAATGGTTTTTAAAAATAAATTTAAGCCTTTTTTGATCTTTGCTGCCATTTTGTTTATAGTAACTTCCTGTGTAAAAGAAGAATATGATTTTCAAAAGTATTCTAGTAAAGCAAGGATCAATTCAAAATTAGTCTTACCTGTTGCCAAGGGCAGTCTTACAATTGAAAATGCTGTTAAACCTAAAGAGGACACTCTGGTATTCAATGACGATGGAACAATTAAATTAATATTTAAGAATGACTCATTGTTTTCTTATGATGTTTCTGAGATTATTGAAATACCAGATCCCGGCCCTAAATCGAAATCAATAAATGTAGGCGTCTTATTCATAGATGATTTTACATATTCTGGTACTCTTTCACTTGATGATATTTCTCAGAATCTTGATCCTGTAATTCGCGATACCCTTATTGCGCGTGATGGAAAAACAACAGAGTTTCCCGCAATTCCAGAACAGGATGCAGGAACCTACAACATTACACCTTTTCCAAATTTTACTCAGGTAGTAGTTTCCATCGGAACAATAAGTATAACAATTACAAATCATTTTCCTGTTGAAGTATCTTTTTCCATTGGATTAAAAAACTCAGCAGATAATTCTCCGGTGGGTACAGATTTTGCTTTTTCAAATGTTTCTCCCGGAGAAAGCCAGACCAGGACAGTTGATATCAGTGGAAATTCATTAACTAACAGTTTTATTTTTGATATTAAAAGATTTTCTTCCCCTGGCAGTGCACCCAATGATGTACCGGTTAATCTGTCTGACAATATTGATATATTTCTTACTTCGAATAATGTAAGGGTATCATCTGGAACGGCTATATTGCCAAATCAGGTTTTTTATTCTGACACTGATTTAGTTGATATTAATCCTGATCCCGGGGTGGAAGTCACAAACGTTGAAATAGAAACAGGAGATATTGAATATACCATAAGTTCAGGTTTTGGTGAAATTATTATATTTCATTTTGTACTATCCAGTGCTTTACGGGGAGATGACACATTAAAATATAATGTTCCTTTATCAGGAAATGAAACCAGGGTTGGTGTTCTGTCATTGGCAAATACAAAAGTTGATTTAACTACTGATGCGGGTCAGCCTTATAATATGTTTCCTTTTGAAATAATTGCAGGGATCGTATCATCCGGAAATCAAATAACTTTTGATATGACGAATAATTTTACAGTTGATTATCAAATTAAAAATAACAGTTATCATTACATTGAAGGATATTTTGGTCAAAAAAGCTTTACAATTGATCCTGAAATAATAGAGCTTGATATAGATGATTTCTTTAAAAGGTTCACAGGTAAAATTACCTTTACAGACCCTGTAATTCGAATTCCATATGTAAACAGTATTGGGGTACCGGCAAACATCCTCCTTCAAGTCATGGGGGAAAATTCATCTGGTGAAACTCAAGACCTTAATGGCCCTGTAATGAACATTGAGAGAATGAATGACCGGAATGACCCACCAACTGAAAGTGCTATGGATTTTGACAGAAATAATTCGGATGTTGTTGAATTAATAGCGTTAAGACCAAATCAAATAACATATTCTGGTGTTGTTACTACCAACCCGGGTGGAGATGTAGGTGGAAGAAATAATTTTGTGCTTGGAGATAGCCGGATATCCGGAGGGATTGAGGTCGAAGTTCCATGGACTATGAAGATTGAAGATATCTTCCTTAAAGATACAATTGAAAACCCCTTCCATTCAACAGGTTCAGATGATGAAATCAGTTTGGATAACATTGATTATTTCAATATCTATTTTTATGCCTTGAATGGCTTTCCGGTTGATGTTGATTTTATGCTGATTCCATATGATCAGGTAAATGATATAGAAAATGATAGTATTATAGTTCCTAAAATAATTTCGGCAGCTGAAGTAGATGCAAATGGAAAAGTTACACAACCCGTTGAAACTACTGTACGTATAGAGTTGGATAAGGGGATGTTGGATAATATTCAGCAATCAGAAAGCCTGATAATACGCGCACGTTTTAACTCAATTGATGATGGAACAAGGGAGGTGATAATTTATACAGATTATGCCCTTGAATTCAAATTGGCAGCTGAAACCGAAATTCAGTATGATTTTCAGATAGGTAATTAAAACAATGATTTATTTATTAAGTATACGTATGACTTTAGTAAAAACAATTCGCCTGACACTCTTTGTTATAATGCTTCATTGTATTATTCCCGCGGCCGCACAACAAAATCAGACCATGTATTTTATGGATATCCCGCAAGCAAGATTCATGAACCCTGCTTTTCAGAACCCTTGTAACTTTTATATAGGTTTCCCCGGGATCAATTCAACTTATCTTGGTATAAATAGTAACACAATTGGATTTAACGATATTGTTTTTTATGGGAGAGGTGAATATTCCGATTCCTTAATTACCTTTCTTCACCCGTCATACGATGTTGATGAGTTTCTGAATAAATTAAAACCAGTAAACAGAATTGCCCCTGAGATGCAATTAACTGCATTTAGTATGGGATTTTGGTCAGGCGAAAATTATATTTCCGTTGATATCGTTGATAAAATGAACAGTCAGTTTACTTTTCCGGATGATCTGGCTATACTTCTGCTTAAAGGAAATGAACCATTTATAAATAATACGGTTGATCTAAAAAGCCTGTCCCTGGATGTTGCGTATTATCGAGAATTTGGACTGGGTTATTCAAGAAAGTTTACAAACCGTTTAACTCTGGGTATGAAAGCTAAAGTACTTTTTGGAATGGCTAATATATCAATGCAGAATAATGAACTAAGTGTTTCAATTGATGAGAGTGACCTCTATTCTCACAACATAAAAGCCGATGTAACCCTGAATATTGCGTATCCGTTAGATATTTATAAAAACAGTGAGGGAGATATTGACTCGATCAAGTTTAAGGAGATAGAACCAAAATCATTTTTATTTGACTTTAGTAACCCGGGATTTGGAATTGACATTGGAGGCAAGTATGATATAAATGACAAATTTTCCGTTTCAGCCAGTGTAATCGACCTGGGATTTATACGCTGGAAGAAAGATGTTACAAATCTGACCTCAAAAGGTGAATTTAAATATGAAGGAATTGATGTCAGTTCCGAGTTTAATGCCTATGATACCATGGAACTGGGTGATGTTGTTGAAGCTTTTGGTGATTCTCTACTGAATACATTTAAGCCGGTAGATACTTATAACCCATATACTACATGGACTTCCGCGAAGGTCTATATTGGCGGGGTTTTTCATTTGTCGGAAAAAATACATTTCGGGATTTTATCGAAGACTATAATTCAGCACGGAAAATTATGGCAATCTTTTACAGCATCTGCAAATGCAACAGTAGCCAGGTTTTTAACAACCAGTCTGAGTTACTCCATCACAAACAGCACTTATAATAATATAGGTTTTGGCCTTGGAATAAGGGGAGGACCATTTCAAATATATTTTATAACTGACAAAATTTTCTATAAATTATCAAAATATAATTTCGAGGGTGATACGTCAATATTACTTCCGTCTGATTTAAACAATTTTAATTTCAGATTTGGTTTAAATCTGATGTTTGGATGTAAGCCCGGAAAATATAAAGACCTTCCATTGATACAATAAAAATATCGTTACATACCACCGTCACAATTAAAACTTAGTTATCTGATAGCTTAAGATTATTTGACGTCTAAAAAATTTCCGTAAATTCGCAGCAAACCAAATCTCTACTCATGATAATTGGTTTGTTCAGAATCCTTT
>JAUWMO010000053.1 GCA_030613125.1 Bacteroidota bacterium
TCAGGCAATTTTACACTTGATGACCTCACTAAAATAACTGATATCTGTAATAACCATAAAATAAAATCATATTTAACCCTCAATACAATATTATATGACCATGACCTGGGAGTTATGCATAAGATTGTTGAAGCAGCAAAGAATTCAGATGTCACTGCAGTTATTGTATCCGACCCGGCAGCCATTTTTAAAGCCCGGACCAAAGGAGTTGAGATTCATATATCAACACAGCTGAATATTTCAAATATTGAAGCTCTGAAGTTTTATGCCCAGTGGGCCGATATTGTAGTTCTGGCACGAGAATTAACTCTTCCCCGGATTTTTGGTATTTACAATGCAATACAGAAAGACCAGATCAAAGGCCCCTCCGGAGAACTAATAAGACTGGAACTTTTTGTTCATGGAGCACTTTGCATGGCAATTTCGGGAAAATGTTATATGAGTCTTCACGAAAACAATGCCTCAGCCAACAGGGGAGCTTGTCAGCAGACCTGCAGGAAATCATATATTGTAACTGAAAAGGAAACCGGATATGAACTTGAAGTTGACAATGAATACATAATGTCGCCCAAAGATCTGATGGCCATCCATTTTTTAAATAAAATTATTGATTCAGGCATTAGGGTGTTGAAAATCGAAGGTAGGGCCAGGTCTCCGGAATATGTAAAAACAGTAGTTTCTTGCTATAATGAAGCTGTTTTATCAATTATAGATGGCACCTATGGCGAAGGAAAGATAAAAAATTGGAAAAAAAGACTTTCAACAGTATTTAACAGGGGTTTTTGGGATGGATATTACCTTGGCAGCAAATTAGGTGAATGGAGTCATCTTTATGGTTCTCAGGCTACGAAAAGAAAGGTATACCTTGGAAAAGGTAATAATTATTTTCAGAAAATTGGAGTTGCTGAGTTTTTTGTTGAAACCGGAAGTCTTCAAGTTGGAGATGAAATACTGGTAACAGGACCTACAACAGGTGTTATTCAAACCGTAGTCAGTGAAATTAGGGTAAATAAGAGGAGAGTTATGCAAACCCGCAAAGGAGACTATTTTTCCATTCCAATTAGTTCTGTAATTCGCAGGTCTGACAAATTATACAAAATAGTACCAGCTAATCAAACCACTCAACAATAATATATGAATACAACGTTTACTGAAAAAACCAACCTTTAATCTTTGTTTTTCTTTTAAGTGAATGTTCCTACGAATCTACAAATTTAATTTCCGGATCTCTTCCAAATAGTTATCCCTTAATTTCTTCAGAAAATCTACATTCATTCCCTTTTCATAAATCCTTACTACATCCATTATTTCCTTCAGATATATTACACCCAATGCGGCATCAAAATTACTATTATCAAGATTGTTCTTTATGGAATAGGTCATAGACTCAAATACCTTCCAACTTAGAGGAACAGGAATTTGAAGGTAATATATAATTGGGACTTCTAAATCCTTGTATATCCCATTTTCAATCTCATCCAGCTCAAAGTGTTTCCATACCTTGATCACACCTTCATTGTTGAAATTCTTTTTTTTCGCAAAGAAAATATCCTCATTCATGTACCATTTTTGTAATTCAGGTATCTGTTCAAAACTTCCAAGTTCTTTTACTCTAATTGCAGGTATTTTTTTATTAAATATAAATAACTCTGCAGGTCTTGCCCCAAAAGAGAGGTTGCAAATATTCCTGATTTTAACTGAGGCCCGGCTAATTTCATCGTATGAATATTCTCTCTTAGTAGCAAAAAACAAATTATGAGGGTCATATCCTGAAGGTAAATTTTTCCCATGATATCCTGGAAAGGGTTCAAAATTCTCAAGAACGAATGTGTTCTCAATAATATTTGATTTTAAAGTGTGAAGTATTTCAACCTTCGTAATATGACCAAAAGTTTCAATAGTTTTATTTCTTTCCATAGATCTGATTTGTTGAAAATTTTTCACTCTTTACAAATGTAAAAATTTTACCATTAAAATCAATTTTGAAATAAATGAATCGTAAAATCCCGCATCAAAGTATAATATCTGTCAGGCTAACAAACCATTTTTACGGGCGGCAGTTAATACCGTATTTGCATTCAATAGTGCATCATCAGTTTCAAATTTAACCAGGTATAAAGAATTTATATTCCTTGATTTCAAACCTTTATAATATGCCTTATCATAATAATTCAAAACCAGGCTGACAGCTGTTCTGAAATCTTTCTTATTTATTGCTTCAATGCATTTTTTTGTATTAAGTCCTCCTAGTTTTTTACTTATTTTCAAAACGGCTGTCTCCAGAGTCAATGGATTTAGTTTTGCATATTCCATAATTAATCTGTTAATTCTAATTGTTTTTTCCATTTTGATTTCAATTACCGGATTTTGTCGCATCCTAAAAAATATTTCATCAGGAATTTGCACTTTGCCAATTAATTTACTTTCATCTTCGAGCCATATAGATCTATTTAAATCCTGTTTTTCCCATACTTTCAGAAGATTATTTTCGAATTGTTCAGTGGTCGGTTGTAATTTCTGTTCTATTCCGCCAAATGCTGATCCTTTATGATGTGCGAGAGCTTCAAGGTCAATTATTTGTTCTCCAAGCAATTCGAGCCTTTTTAGTATCTCTGTTTTACCACTTCCAGTCATTCCGCCTATTATAACGAAGTATGCTTCTTTTTTTAACTCCCTTTTTAAATATTTTCGGTATGCTTTATAACCCCCTTCAAGGATATAACATTTTATCCCGGCCAGATTTAAAACCCAGGCCATTGTTTCACTTCTCATTCCTCCCCTCCAACAATGTATATAGATCTTATTGTTACTGGCCTTTTTCTTAACATCCTGAATAAATCTGATCATTTTAGGACCTGCAACTTCTACGCCTTTCATAATAGCTTCTTCTCTCCCATTCTGCTTATACAATGTTCCAATAATAGCTCTTTCGTCATTGTCAAATAGAGGTAAATTGATAGCTTCAGGAATATGACCGTGCTCAAACTCTGCAGGAGATCTAACATCTATCAAAGGAATATTTCTTTCTGATCTGAAAAAAGTCTCTATGTTAATCTTTTGAGAAATATTCATTAAAGCAATCTTTTAATATGGGATTGAAAAATGCAGGCAGAGATAATTATTCTGTAGAACAGAATATTATGTTCTTTTAGAAGATTCTGAAAACCATTTTAATAAAACTCTCTTAAGCTCATCGATCTTTACAGGCTTGGGAATATAATCATTCATCCCAACCTCGATTGCCTTTTTTCTGGCCTCTTCACTAACATCAGCTGTAATAGCCACAACCGGAATGTCTAACTTTCTTTTCCTTATCTCCTGTGTAGCTTCCCATCCATCTTTTTCAGGCATCATGACATCCATAAAAATTATGTCATAATCTTTTTTCTGAATTTTTTCCAGAACCTGAACGCCATTCTCAGCTATTTCAATTTCATATCCCAGGTTTTTAAAAAAAGTTTGAGCTACTTTTTGATTGATAAGATTATCTTCAGCTAAAAGGATGTCAATATCTTTTTTCAATTTGGTTAAATGTTTTGTGTCCTGTAATGTTAATTTTATGTTTGGGAAATTATCCTGAAGAATATTAAACATTTCTGATCCATCAACCGGTTCAATGATGTAATAATCTACACCCAGCTTTCTACTTTTGACATAATTTCCTTTCTGGTCATTTGCACTTGTAATTATTACAACGAATTTATCAATAAGTTGTTGATTATATAAACTTTGTGCAAATTGAAATGCGTCAAACGTAACTGAATCCCGGAGAAGCAGCAAATGGTAGCGATCTTTTTCAGATTGAAAATTTGACTTAATGAGATTTATTGTTTTCTCCTGATAAAAATTCAGTTTTGCATTGACGCCAAAATCAGATAGCATTTCCATTACTCTCTGTCCCTTATTATCATTATCCTTTATTATCAATGCATTAATATCTGAATAATTAATTACTTTATCCCTGGGAATATTCTTTACAATCCTTTCATCAGAGAAAACATCAATTGTAAAAATGAAGCGAGAACCAGGACATTCAGGATCATCAGATAAGCCTGATGGGCTTTCCGCTTTAATTTCCCCTTTTAATAATTCAACTATTTGTTTTGAAAGCAAAGTTCCAAGTCCTGAACCACCCTGATTTCTTGCAGCAGAAATATCAGATTGCATGAAAGAATTAAAAATATTTTTTAAGTTCTCACGAGGAATGCCAATTCCAGTATCCTCAATAATAAACTGTAAAATAAGTTTCCCTGCAATATTCTCAATCTGATTTACTATTATCTGAACCTTACCTTTTGAAGTAAATTTAACTGCATTATCGCATAGCTGGCTGACTAGCTGCCGTATTTTAAACAAATCACCTATTATCCTGTCAGTCACATCTTCAGCGACAATAAGTTTAAAATCAATCTTTTTTTCCGTAGCTTTTAATACGATCAATTTTAGAGCATGGTCAAGTTCCTTTCTAAGTTGAAACGGGATTTCCTCCACAAACATATCTCCTGCTTCTATCTTGGAAAATGTTAATATATCATCTACTATTGAAAGTAACAGATCGGCTGATTTTTTGATATTTGAAACAGATATTTTCTGTTTTTCAGTAAGATTTTTCTTTTCCATATGATCTGTTAAACCAATAATTCCATTTAAAGGATTTCTGATCTCATAACTCATATTTGCCAGAAAATCTGATTTTGTTTTAACAGCGATAGCTTCACTTTTCCGTGCCTTTTCAAAAATTGTAATATCTATTAACGTTACCATAAATAATTTTTCACCCCAAATGAAGAGAGGAGTTTCTCTTTTTAACAGAATAATATCATTGTCTTCATTCTTATAAACTAATATCTCATTCAGAAAATATTTTCCAACCCTCTTGTTTTTATCAGATATCTGTGTTTGAAAAAACCAGGAACCCATTTTTTGCCCTTCCCTAACATCAGGATCTCCCGTAAACAGTTTTCTGGCTGACTTGTTAATTTTTCTAATGGTCTGTTCTTTATCATATATGATGATACCCTGAGGCAATTTTTCAATGATCTCCTCCAATGATCTTTCTGAATCTTTTATTTTATTCCACTCCCGCCTTCTCTTGTAGATATAAAACAAGAATATACCTACTATTAAAGAAATAAGAAGAAACGTAAGGACTGCTGTTTTGATCGAATTATTAATAATGGATTTTGAAATTATATCTGATTCAAGAGATATAACTATTCCAAATTCTCGTCTTAATATCTTAATAGGGTAATATGCAGAGATAATTTCAGTTTTCTCACCATCTTTAAATGCAATATGCTTAATGGTATTATGAACACCTTTTTTGATCTCATCAGCAATTTTATCTATATCTCTGATTTCAATTTCATCTGTTGGACTTATCTTAGAATACAATATTTTACCATCAGTGTTTATCAGCCATTGCCACTGTATGTCTTCAATATATGATTTATCAAAAACTGATTTTATATAGTTAACATAATTAATGGTAACTACTAAATTCCCAACTACTTCATTGTTTACAAATACCGGCAGATAATATAGGTATTCCTTGTTCTTAAATTTAATAGTATCCCTGCTGACAAGGTCAAGTTGATTATGTGATGAATAAGTGTCAGACATAAACTTATTAGTCCTGTCCCTGAACAGACTAAAAATATTTTTATTATTATCAAAAAGTAAAATGTTGGTAACCAGATTTTCATATCTTAAATAAAAAGTCTCAAATTGTTTTATAGCCGATGTCCGGAAATTCTCATCTTCAAAAAAAACAGCAAGATTGCCTGAAAATGGAATATAATTGAAATCACTTTCAAACCGGTATCCTGTATTTTCTATCTCATAACCAATTAGTTGTGTTTGCTTCATTAAAAAATTCTTCTGAAAAGATACCTGCTGCTGGTAAAGCTTAAAATAATAATAGCTATTAACAGAAAAAATAATAATTATCACCAGTGATATTAGAAGATATGTTCTTTTCATTCCGAAAAATAGATTTTATGTATTTTATCCTTCAGGACTTAAAATATGCTTATTAGCCTTATGATATTAATGTTTATTCCAAATACGCTTCAAAGTAAAGAGTTTAAAACAACTGATTGATTCTCAAAAATAACTAAGTAATCATAAAATACCGAACTATAGATGATTATTTTCGATACTTTGAATCTTCATCAAGATACAAATTCCGGTAACTTTGATAACGCGAATTGCTGATACTCTCTTCCTTTACTGCTTGCAGAACAGCGCATCCCGGTTCATCAATATGTTTACAATTATAATACTTGCACATTTTCGATAGCCGGAATATTTCAGGGAAAAAATGGTAAATCTCATCCTTTTCCATATGAACCAGGCCAAAACCTTTAATTCCGGGAGTATCAATCACAAAGCCTCCAAAAATCAACTCGTGCATCTCAACAAATGTAGTTGTATGTTTCCCGGTTTTATGATATTTTGAAATTTCTGCAGTCGTCAAATTTAATGACGGATCAAGTCTATTAATTAATGTTGATTTTCCCACACCCGAATTCCCTGACAACAGGTTAATCTTACCTCTCATAAGTCTCTGTAAATTATCCATATTTGATCCTGTTTTTGCAGAAACCCGGAAACATTTATATCCGGCATTTCTATATGTAAGGATCATCTCTTTCATTTTATTTTTAAGGGGATTATCATAAAGATCAATCTTATTAAAAATAAGAAATGCAGGAATGCGGTATGCTTCTGCAGAAACAAGATATCTGTCAATAAATTCTATATGTGTTTCAGGAGAAACAAGTGAAATTACTAACAAAGCCTGGTCAATATTTGCTGCAATGATTTGGGAATATTTTGACAGTTTAGAGGCTTTTCTGATAATGAAATTTTTTCTTTCAGATATTGCTGTAATAACTCCTGTTACCTGGCCGGATGGTATAATATAGTTAACCTGGTCTCCAACAACAACAGGATTTGTACTCCGGAACCCTTCCTTTCTGAATTTCCCTTTAATATTTGATTCCAGTATGTACCCATCGGTTGTTTTCAGTGTATACCAACTACCAGTTGCTTTAACAACAATACCGCTTCCCTGCTTTATTTGATCCTTTGCCATTTGTAGCTCTTTCTCTATCTCATACGGCCTTAAAATTAACAGAATTCCATATATTTGAAAAATATTTAACTGCTATAAAGTATCAGTTATTTTTTTCGTAAAATAATTTTATGAAACAGAAAGTAGCATTAGTCCTTTCTAGTGGGGGAGCCAGGGGAATGGCACATATTGGTGTTATTGAAGAGCTTGAAAAGCTGGGTTTTGAAATAAGCTCAGTTGCCGGTGCATCTATTGGGTCAGTAATTGGAGGTATCTATGCTGCTGATCAACTCAGGGAGTATACAAAATGGGTCAGGAATTTACATAAATTTGACGTTTATAAGCTAATGGATTTTAGTATAAGCTCTCAGGGTTTTATTAAAGGCGATAAAGTTTTTAAAGAAATTCAAAAATTCATTCCTGACAGAAGAATTGAAGATCTGGCTATTCCTTTTGCAGCTGTTGCTGCTGATCCACTTAACAGAAAAGAGACAGTTTTTACCAGGGGGTCACTTTTCAGGGCTATCCGGGCTTCTATTGCCATTCCGGGAATAGTGCTTCCCAGCAGAATAAATGACGTAGATCTGGTTGATGGAGGAGTTGTAAATCCGATTCCGGCTGATCATGTTAAAAGGACGGATGGTGATATTTTGGTTGTGGTAGATCTTAATTCTTCTTTTTCGTATCGCAAACCAATTTATGATTTAAATGCTCAGAAAGCGAACGAAGCCCAGTATCGTTTAGTGCTTGAAAAAATCAGAAAGAAACTTGGAGTTTCTGAAAAAACAAATAAAGATAAAAAATCCAGGCCTGGTTATTATGATCTTTTGCATAATTCTATTAACCTGATGCAGGAGAAACTTTCTGAACTCACACTTAGGCTTCACAATCCTGATATTCTAATAAGAATTCCCAGAGCCGCCTGCAAAACATTCGAATTCTACCGTGCCAATGAGCTAATTGAAGCAGGTCGTGAAGCCTTTCTGAAAAGCTATTCGGAATGGAAGGAAAAAGGGGGGTAATTGATCTTTTATATTCATTAGTCCCATCTATATGTCATTTCGAGGAGTGCAACGACGAGAAATCCCCTTAAATAAACACACGGGCTTTTTGTAAGGAGATTCCTCACTTCGTTCGGAATGACAGGGTGAAAATAAAAAAATTTGGGGAAAAATTTGGAATTTAATTTTTCCTTTGTATCTTTGACTGACCGTTCAGTCACCTCAAGGCATAGTTAGTGCCTTTTTAAAGCAAGTAATATTGACTGAATAGTCAGTCATAAAAGTTTAGAAATATGTCTCCGCGAACTTCCGAGCAATACGAAGAAATCAGAGAGAGCAAAAGAAAACTTATTCTCGATACTGCCTGTAAGCTATTTGCTAATCATGGCTTTTATGATACATCCATAAGTATGATCACAAAAACGGCAGGTATATCAAAAGGGTTGATATATAATTATTTCGAAAGTAAAGAGCAGTTATTAAAATCGCTTGTATTTGAAGGCTTGACTGAATTTCATAAAAACTTTGATCTTGATCATGATGGAATTTTATCCCATAAGGAACTTAAAATTTATATTGATGAGTATTTCAATCTTTTAGATAAAAACAGGGAGTTTTGGAAATTGTATTTTGCTATCATTATTCAACCACCGGTATTAAAACTTGTGGAAAAAGAAATGATGGAATTTAGTGCTCCCATGGTTGTCATACTATTCAATTATTTTAAAGATAATAACTATGAAGACCCACAAGCTGAAATGGAATTCTTCAGTGCAATATTAAGCGGTATTGCTATTAAATACCTCAATGCACCGGAATATTTTCATCTTGATAAGCTGAAAAAGAAAATATTATCATTATACCCGAATAACAAAAATGGTTCAACCACGAATTTAATAGGAGAGAAATGACAGGAGACCGAAATCAGAAGACGGAAGTTGATGAAAAAAGGACGGAAAAATGAAAATTAGTTTTAGTTGATAAATATGTTAGAAATATTTAAAGAAAAATCAAATGAATGCAAAAATTAATATGTCACACTTCGGACTCCCGACTTCCGACTCCCGGCTGCAAACTTCTTCAATGAGAAAATATATCCTATTGCTAATCGGCCTTTTTTCATTAAACCTGATCTTACAAAAACCGGTTGAAGCACAAGACCTGACTGCAATAGAGGTAATCGACAAAGCAAACGACCTGATGCGTGGCAAATCGAGTCAGGGAGCAATGACCATGACAATAATCCGTCCAAAATGGGAAAGAACATTATCTTTTAAAACCTGGTCGAAAGGAACAGATTATTC
The DNA here is from genome assembly GCA_030613125.1 of Bacteroidota bacterium. Taxonomy (GTDB): domain Bacteria; phylum Bacteroidota; class Bacteroidia; order Bacteroidales; family VadinHA17; genus JAUWMO01. The sequence continues at coordinate 9,384 of JAUWMO010000053.1, forward strand.
TTTGATCTATGTAACTGCCCCGGCAAAAGAAAAAGGACAGGTATTTCTTAAAAGGGAAAAAGAAATGTGGAACTGGGTTCCATCCATCGAACGAATGATAAAGATCCCCCCGTCAATGATGATGCAGTCGTGGATGGGATCAGATATGACTAATGACGACCTTGTAAAAGAATCATCCATAGTGGAAGATTATGACCACGAAATTATAGGAAGCGAAACACTGGAAGGATATGAATGTTATAAAATTGCCCTCATTCCCCATGAAGACGCTGCAGTTGTCTGGGGTAAAATTGTGAGTTGGATTTCAAAGAAGGAATATTTTACTCTCAAAAATGAGTATTACGATGAAGATGGGTACCTGGTAAACAGGGAAACACTTTCTGAAATCAAAAATGTGGGCGACAGGGTAATACCGACTTACTTTGAAATTGTTCCGGTTGATAAAGAAGGACAAAAAACAACGATGAAGTTCAATGAAATAAAATTTAATGTTGATTTGAAAGAAAGTTTCTTCTCTATTCAGAATATGAAAAGAATAAGGTGAAGGAAGGATAAAAGATGAACGTTGAACTATGAATGACATGAGCGACAGCGAATAAATGACGTGATCCGTCGGCTGACGGAGAACTAATTACATGATCCGCCTAGGCGGAGAATTTATGATGCGAACAAAGTGAGCATATTATGGAACTTCTAAAAATAGCATGGAGGAATCTTTGGCGAAACAGGAAAAGAACCCTGATAACCATTGCCTCCATCTTTTTTGGAGTTATTTGGGCCGCCATATTAACTTCTTTGCAGGAGGGTTCATTTCAAAATATGGTAGATAATATGGTTAAGTTTACCTCGGGCTATATTCAGGTTCAGCATAATGAATATCATGATAATAAGAGTATCAACAACAGTTTTGAGCCTGCCAATGAACTCAACGAATTGCTAAATAGCCAGGATAAGATAAGCCTTTTCACTCCACGACTTGAGTCTTTTGCCCTGGCAGCTTCAAGCGATAAAAGCTATGGTACTGCCGTTATAGGTATTGACCCTGAAAATGAAAATCAATTATCTGAACTTTCAAAATGGGTTATAGAGGGAAATTATCTAAAAAATAATGAAGAAGGTGTTTTAATAGGAGAAATTCTTGCTAAAAATCTTGAATTAAAAGTAGGAGACACTATAGCCCTTATCGGGCAAGGATATCATGGCGTTCAGTCAGCAGGATTGTTTCCTGTAAAAGGATTTCTGAAATTTCCCATCCCCGATCTCAATCGTCAGATATTGTATATGGACCTTAGTTCTGCACAAGAGTTCTATGAAGCCAATAACTTAATTACATCAATGCTGGTAATGGTTCATGAAGCCTCCGAAGTTGATCCTTTGATGAAAGAATTAAGCAGAACCAATTTGCCTGGATTAAAAATATATTCATGGATGGAACTGCAACCACAATTGATACAATTCATTGATGGGAAAAAAAGCGGTGCTAAAATATTTAAAGGCATACTGTTCATTTTAATAGGATTTGGAATACTTGGCACCTTTATAATGATGATGGCCGAGAGAAAAAGGGAACTGGGAATAATGGTGGCCATCGGCATGCAGCGAATCAAACTTTCAATAATTCTTTTTTTAGAATCTATATTTATCGCTGCATTGGGAGTTCTAAGCGGGTTCGCAATAAGCATGCCCATAATTAGCTATTATGTCAGTAGACCCATCAGAATTACCGGCGAAATGGCTGAAGCATTTACTGACATGGGATTTGAACCGGTAATTATTTTCAACAATGACCTGCAGATCTTTTCAGGTCCTGCTATTACAATCTTTGTTATTGCTTTGATTATTTCAATATATCCTATATCAACAATTTTAAGATTTAATGTGGTGAACTCTTTACGAGCCTGAATATGGATAAGTTAGAAAGGACTCTTCTGGAGAATGAAAAAAGTGATTTGGAATAATGGAATTGTGGAACAATGGAAAGAAAAAACATTAATAGAGGATTTAAACAATTACGAGCTTTTTTAATTATACGTCTTACACATGGAAAATTTAAAAATAGCCTGGAGAAATCTCTGGAGGAATAAAAAAAGAACCATTATTACCGTTGCTTCTATCTTTTTTGGTGTGATATTATCAACCTTAATGTCCTCTATGCAGGAGGGATCATATAGTTCAATGGTTGAAAATATTGTCAAATTCTACTCCGGATATCTTCAGGTCCAAAATGAAGAGTATTGGGACAATAAAACCATCAACAACACCTTTGAGCCAACAGTTGACCTTTATAAAAAAATTAATGATACGAAAGGGGTAATCCATGTTGCGCCCCGGCTTGAATCTTTTGCTCTTGCTTCATCGCGTGATGTAACCCGTGGAGCTATCCTGTTTGGAATTGATCCTGAAAAGGAGGAAAATGTTACCGAGGCCAGCAAATGGATTACAGAGGGTAATTACCTGAAAACCGGGGATAATGGGCTTGTTATTGCTTCCGGTCTAGCAGAATATATTAAAGTTAATGTAAATGATACTTTGGTTTTACTGGGGCAGGGGTATCATGGAGTAAGTGCAGCCGGTAAATATCCGGTACGAGGCATCGTTAAACTTCCAAACCCTGATCTTAACCGTCAGGTTATTTATATGGATTTAAACAATGCTCAGGAGTTTTTTTCTGCCGAGAATCTTATTACTTCACTGGTGATAATGGTAGAAGACCCATACGATCTTCCCCATGCTGACAGAATCCTGAAAAAAGAAATATCCTCCCCTTATAAAGTTATGACCTGGGATGAAATGCAACCTGAACTGGTACAGATGATTGAAGCTGACAGGGCTGGTGCTGTTATGATGAAAGGAGTTCTTTATATTATTATTGGTTTTGGAATATTAGGAACCATAACCATGATGCTTTCCGAGCGTTTACGGGAAATGGGTGTTATGGTTGCTATTGGCATGCAAAGAATCAGACTGGGCATTATTCTGTTTTTAGAAACAATTCTTATTGGCTTAGTGGGTGTTGCTTCTGGTTTTGCTGCAAGCATACCTATTATTTCATATATGTATAACAATCCTGTTGAACTTACAGGAAATGCAGCTGAAACCATGATAGATATGGGAATTGAGCCATACATGTATTTTTCATGGATAGGTAAGGTCTTTTACAATCAGGTTTTGACAATATTCATAATTACAGTGTTGATCGGTATACTTCCTCTTTTTCGGTCTATAAAATTGAATGTGTCGCAAGCACTAAGAGCATAAAAGGAAGGATGAACGAGGAAGGATGAACTATGAGAGAGAGAAAGGGTGAGGGAGCGAATGAACGATGAGTTATGAGAGATGAGGGAGAGATTGGGTGAAAAGGCGAAAGAACAGCAAAGTAATGAATGAAAAGATTTGGAAATAATTTAAAACTAAATAATATGATTTGGTCAATTTCATGGAAAAATATCTGGAGGAGTAAAATCAGAAGCATTGTTGTAATTACAGCCATAGCTTTGGGGCTTACTGCCGGAATTTTTTCTTCTGCATTTTTTACAGGGATGGTCAACCAGAGAATCAACCAGGCTATTTCCAATGAGATCTCGCATATACAGATCCACAACCCGGATTTCAAGGAGACAACGGAATTGTCAAGTTATATTACGGGAGTCAACCAGATTTATGACAAAATCAAAACCAATCCTGACGTTCTGGGAGTAAGTAAAAGAATTATCATTTATTCAATGACAGCTTCAGCAGAAACTGCTTCAGGAGTTAAAATTACCGGCATTGATCCCGCTGATGAAAGTATGGTTACAGGCATAAGTTCAAAGATGATTGATGGTAAATACTTTGAGGGTGTCAAGCGTAATCCGGTTGTTATCGGCAAAAAACTGGCTGATAAGCTAAAGATTAAAGTTCGGTCGAAAATTGTAATAACCCTGCAGGATATGGATAAAAACATTACCGGTGGTGCTTTCAGGGTGGCAGGCATCTATGAAACAGCCAATACTGGCTTTGATGAGAACAATATTTATGTCAGAGATACTGATCTTGAACGCCTGACAAACCTTCCGGATGATGTTTGTCACGAAATTGCCATTTTAGTGAACGATAATGAAATATCTATGGTCGTTGATGAGGAAATGAAAAAACAATTTCCTGATCTGGAAGTGCTAAACTGGAAAGAAATAAGTCCTGAAATGAGTTATATGACGGAGATGATGGACCTTTACAATTATATATTTATTATTATCATTTTATTTGCCTTACTTTTTGGAATCATAAATACCATGTTGATGGTGGTTCTTGAAAGAAGAAAAGAATTAGGTATGTTATTGGCAATAGGTATGAGTAAGGGAAGGGTTTTTTCTATGATTATGCTTGAAACAGTTTTATTGTCACTTACCGGAGGTGTTGTAGGAATCCTGATGGGATGGACCGTTTCAGCTTACTTTGGAACAACTCCTATTAATCTTTCCATGTGGGCAGAAGGGTACTCACAACTGGGATACGATACAATGGTATATACCAGTATAGAGCCGGCTCAGTTTGCTGTAATAGCAGTTATGGTGATTTTTACAGGGATAATTGCAGCACTTTATCCAGCTTACAAAGCCCTTAAATATGACCCTGCCGAAGCATTGAGAATAGAATAATGATTATCATGATACTGGTTCATTCGAAAAATGAATAGGTGTCAGGTGGAATAGTGAAGAAGTCGAAGAGGGAAGAATGCCCGCCCTGTGAAATGCGACGTAGGAG
>JAUWMO010000076.1 GCA_030613125.1 Bacteroidota bacterium
ATTGTCTACATTTTGGTCTAAAATGAAGAAAAATCGCACTCCGCGATAACCAAAATAAAAACCCTCCTTTTTTCCTTTCATTAAGCTAAAGTAGGTGAAATTGTATGTTAAATAAAAAAGCGATCTAAAGTACAAAACCTTGTACGTCGCTTATTTTCAGTTGTAGCGAGAGAGGGACTTGAACCCTCGACCTCATGATTATGAATCATACGCTCTAACCACCTGAGCTATCTCGCCTTTCTTGTTTTTATTACAACTTTAAACCCGCGACCTTCCCGATTTTCAATCGGGACGCTCTAACCACCTGAGCCTTGTCCGCCGAAGTGTTTTTCCCACGCAGGCGGATATCTCGCCTTATATCCTTTTCCTTTACTTTATCTGCCTGAAATTCTGGCAAGTGCGCTTAAACAAGCCATTCCGGCCGGCAAATATACAATTTTCCCATTCAAAAATCAATCAGTACATTGTAAGCATATATTTTTCTGGAATAATAAACACCTATCAGGCTGATATTTAGGCTTAATTGTCAACTTCAGTAAAGTAACTGATCAATATTAACCATATTTTATTTTATGATTGGATTTACATTTTTTTTTATCCCTTTTTTCTCTATATTGCAATTGTATCATTAATTTGAATTTCAATAAAAATATGAAAACTAAATTTGAACTCGAATATACACTTAATACATCACCTAAAGTACTCTATTCCCGTCTCAGTTCAGCAGGCGGCCTTTCCGAATGGTTTGCTGATGATGTGCGTATCAATGGTAAAGTATTCACTTTTATATGGGGAAGGAGTGAACAGCAAGCTCAAATGATGCTGAAAAAAGAGAACAAGTTTGCACGATTTCATTGGCTTGATGATGAAGATTCAAAGTCCTATTTCGAATTCCGGATCAATATTGATGAGCTAACAGGTGATGTGGCACTGATCATTACTGATTTCGCTGAAGATAACGATATTAATGATGCCAAAGAGTTGTGGGATACACAAATTGCTACACTAAAACGTATCCTGGGGCTTTAGTTGTACCAATTTTCATTATTACCTGATAATAACCTAATTCCGGTTACGTTAATTCAATAGAATGAAACGGCTGCACCGAAATCTTTTTAAATCTTTTCTGGGCCCCCTGGTCCTTACATTCCTGATTGTGCTTTTTATAATGATTATGCAATTCCTTTGGAAGTACATTGATGATATGGTGGGTAAAGGCCTGGATTTTAAAACCATCGGTACTCTGCTGTTTTATTTTGGATTAAGCTTTGTTCCTATGGCTTTACCTCTGGCCATTCTTCTGGCTTCATTAATGACTTTTGGAAGTCTGGGTGAAAACTCTGAGTTAACTGCAATAAAAGCAGCAGGTATCTCGCTCCAAAGATTCATGACTCCCCTGATCATTCTTGTGATTCTTATCAGTATAGGTGCTTTTTTCTTCTCAAACAACATCCTTCCAATTACCAATTTAAAATCCAGATCCCTGCTATATGATATCCAAAGACAAAGGCCTGAGTTTAATATAAAGGTGGGCCAGTTCTATAATGGAATTGAAGGATACAGCATTAAAATAGCTGATAAAGACTATAATACAAATCTGCTGAAAAGGATCCTTATATACGACCATACTGAGAAAACAGGTAATATTTCTGTTACTTGTGCTGATTCAGGTTATATGAATATGACACCTGATGAACAGAACATTATCCTAACCTTATATAATGGTTATTCCTACAATGAAATCAGTGATGACTCTAAAAAGAGAAAACGTTACAATGATAAAGGTCATCCCATGAGAAAAGATAAGTTTGACAAGGAAACCATTATTTTAGAATTACTGGGTTTCGGACTGAACCGTACCGATGAGGACCTTTTCAAGAATAATTATTCAATGTTGAACTTAAAGCAACTGAAGTTAGCAACCGACTCGATAACTCAACTTCTTGACCGGAGAAAAGAGTTATTTAGAAAAACCATGCTAAGAAACCAACTTTTTACCAGCTTAGGATCACTTGGCCGATACCATAAAACTACCGAAAAGGATCATAGTTTTGATACAATCCCATTTCTGCCAAAGGACATTATTTTCCGTCATAGCCAAGGCGACCAGGAAACAATAATTGATAGAGCACTTATGATGGCCCGTAACTCAAAAAATTTTATAATCTCTTCAAAGAACACTATTCTTGCCAGAAAAGATGTGATTAGAAGGCACGAAATTGAGTTTCACAGAAAATTCACCCTTTCATTCGCATGCTTTATTTTCTTTTTCATTGGTGCACCACTTGGGGCTATAATTCGTAAAGGAGGACTTGGTATGCCCATCACTATATCAATTCTTTTTTTTCTGGTATATCATGTCACTTCAATGTCGGGAGAAAAATTTGTCAGACAGGAAGTACTGGATACTTATGTTGGAATGTGGCTCTCTTCTCTTTTGCTTTTACTAATTGGTATATTTCTCACATACAAATCCACCAATGATTCAGCAATTTTGAATATCGACACATACCTGGAACTACCGAAAAAATTATTATCACGAATTACCAACATTAGAAAGAATGGTGATAATGATATTTGGAATAAGCAATGAAAGTACTTCAAATCTGCAATAAAGTACCTTTCCCGCCGAAAGACGGTGGATCCCTGGCCACATGGAATTTAGCCAAAGGATTAGCTCAACAAGGTGTAGATTTAACCATTGCTGCCCTGAACACGTCTAAACATCAAATAAATAATATTCTTATTCCAGAAGAATATAACAAAAAAATCAGAATTCAAACTATTGATTTGAATACTGATATTCGTCCGGTTAAACTCATAAGGAATCTGTTTTTTTCAAAATTACCATATAACCTGGAACGATTTCAGACAGGTGATTTTGCGAAGCTTATCGTTTCACTTCTTTCACAATTTTCATGGGATATTATACTGCTGGAAGGGACTACACTGGCAGTGTATTTACCAGTTATCAGGAAACATACTATTACTAAAGTGGTTATGAGGGCTCACAATGTAGAGCATATGATATGGAAAGGAGTGGCAAGATTTGAGAAATCACCGCTAAAAAAAAAGTACTTCAGTATCATTGCATCCAGAATGAAAATATTTGAGACCAAACAACTATCAGGTTATGATGCGCTGTTGCCAATTAGTGAGGCTGATTCCTTAATTTTTCGCAAGTTTGGATTCATTGGTCCGGTCAATATCACTCCCTTCGGAATTGAAATGAAAGAATCTACCAATGATAAGGTGCCAGGTCTCCCAAATGATCTTATCTATATTGGAGCTTTAGATTGGTTACCAAACCTGGATGGATTGAAATGGTTTATTGAAAAGGTATGGACAAGTCTTCACAATAAATTCCCGGGATTACAACTGCATATTGCAGGAAGAAATCCTTCAAAAGAAATACGGAAGATGTTTTCTTCTGCAGGAATTCATTTTTACGGTGAAGTGGAAAATACATATGATTTTTTAAACAAAGGAAGTATAATGATAGTTCCTTTGTTTGCAGGTAGCGGTATGCGTGTAAAGATCATTGAAGGTATGGCGGCAGGAAAATGCCTAATAACCACTGAACAGGGCATTGAAGGAATTTCGGCAACACCCGGGAAACATATTTTGGTAGCCAATCAGGAAAACGAATTTAAGAAATGTATTGAATCAATATTGATTGATCCTGAAAAACGCAATTCTTTACGTACTGAAGGGCAAAAATATATTCGGCAAAATTTTAATAATTTTGTCATATCTGAAAAATTAGTTGATTTTTTCAATTCCATTATTAAATGACTCCCAAAATTATTTTCTGGGTTTCTGTGTTTGTGGTTTTCCATACCTACATTTTGTACCCGTTGCTTTTACGCATTTTGGCTTCAGGAAAAAAGGGAAACCAGACTTTCTATAAAACACCGGAAGAATTTCCTTATGTGTCCATTCTTTTAGCTGTTTTCAACGAAGAAACTATTATAGAAAAGAAACTCAAGAGCCTGATGTCACTTGAGTTTCCCGATAAAAAGCTTGAAATCATAATTGGTTCAGATGCCTCAACTGACATGACGGATACAATACTGGAAGAATTAACCAGGAACCTCGCCTATGTAAAGTTCATACGATTCAATAATCGACAGGGAAAGGCCTCAATTATTAATAAAATTTCCGCACAGGCAAAAGGTGAGATCCTGGTAATTACTGATGTGAATATAATGCACGAACCACTAAGCCTTTACTATCTGGTCCGGCATTTTAAAAATGAGAATATTGGCCTGGTTGATTCTTCCATGACTAACTCAGGTTTAGACAAACAAGGTATCTCAATCCAGGAAAAAGCTTATGTGACACGAGAGGTCAGAATAAAAAATATGGAAGGAAAAATATGGGGGACAATGATGGGTCCATCGGGAGGTTTTTACGCTGTTAGAAAAGAAAATTTCCATGCAGTACCCGGAAACTTCCTGGTGGACGATTTCTATATTAACTTTAAAGTGCTTGAGGAAGAAAAAAAATCAATTAATGACCCGGATTCAGTTGTAATTGAAGATGTCTCCAATGATTTGTATGAGGAATTCAGAAGAAAGGTTCGTATTTCCGCCGGAAATTTCCAGAATTTAAATGAGTTTTTTCGTTTTCTGAAAAACCCCCTCAAGCCAATTGGTTTCTGTTTCTTGTCCCACAAGGTACTGAGATGGATTGGTCCTTTTTTTATTCTGGGAGCTCTGATTTCAAATTTTTTTATAAGACATGAGTTATTTTATTCTCTAACGCTATTGCTTCAAATTATACTAATTATTATTCCATTTATTGATCTTATATTAAGGAAAATTAAAATACATATAGTAATTTTGCGGTTCGTTACACATTTTTACAGTATGAACCTTGCGATTTTAACAGGTTTTTTATGGTTTTTGAAAGGAATTAAATCAAATGTCTGGGAACCTACAAAAAGAAATCAATCATAATAAGCTTCCGGATAATTATCCCGGACCGGGATTGGACAGGATTGAAGATGCTATTGAAGATATCAGGAAGGGTAAAGCAATTATTGTTGTTGATGATGCTGACAGAGAAAATGAAGGGGATTTTATTGTTGCTGCCGAGTTGGTGACAACCCAGATGGTTAATTTCATGGCTACTCATGGCCGGGGATTGATATGTGTAGCCCTTCCGGAAGAGAGATGCGAATTCCTTGAACTCGATCTTATGGTAGGAAAAAACACTTCATTTCATGAAACACAGTTTACTATTTCGGTCGATTTGTTAAGTAAGCAATCTACCACCGGAATATCCGCAGCAGACAGGGCCCGGACCATTAAAGCCCTGGTTGACCCGGAAATAATCCCCGAAGATCTGGGCAGACCAGGACATATATTTCCCCTGAAAGCCAAATCCAAAGGCATTCTGCGTAGGGCCGGTCATACTGAAGCAGCAGTAGATATCACACGGCTAGCCGGATTGAAACCGGGCGGAGCATTGGTAGAAATCATGAATGAAGATGGCACCATGGCGCGTTTTCCCGAGCTTCAGAAAAAAGCAAAAAGGTTCAAGCTAAAAATTATATCAATTCGTGACCTGATTTCATACAAGCTGCTGAAAGAGAGTATTGTAGAGAAGGGTGTTGCAGTTAAACTGCCTGCCAGATATGGTGAATTCACATTAACACCTTTTTTGCAATTATCCAATGGACTTGAACATATTGCTCTTACAAAGGGGAATTGGACAAAAGAAGACAGTGTCCTTGTAAGGGTCCATTCTTCTTGTGTAACCGGAGACATATTTGGTTCAATGCGTTGTGATTGTGGCTCACAGCTACATGAAGCCATGAGAATGATTGAAGAAGAAGGACAGGGAGTTCTTCTTTATATGAACCAGGAAGGTCGTGGGATAGGGTTGTTTAATAAAATGAAAGCCTATAAACTTCAGGAAGAGGGAAAAGACACCATACAGGCAAATATTGATCTGGGATTCAATGCCGATGAAAGGGACTATGGAGTTGGAGCGAATATACTAAGGGAACTGGGCCTGGGGAATATCAGATTAATGACAAATAATCCGGTAAAAAGAGCCGGACTCCAGGGTTATGGACTTAAAATAGTAGAAAATGTACATCTGGAAATTGAACCTAATAAGTTCAATGAATTTTATCTCCAGACAAAAAAGTCAAAAATGGGTCATATCCTTGAACTTGTAAAGCCTTTGAAGCTTGATGAAGAGTAAAAAGGATTTCCGTATTGTTTTTATGGGGACTCCCGAATTTGCCCGGAGATCTCTTCAGAAAATCATTGATGAAAAATTCAATGTGGTTTGTGTTGTTACCGCACCAGATAAACCTGCAGGAAGAGGAAGAAAAATCAGTGAGTCTGCTGTAAAAAAAATTGCTTCCGGAAAAAAAATCCCTGTTCTTCAACCTTTGAAACTAAAAAATCCTGAATTTCTGAAAAAATTGAAGGGGTTCAGACCCGATTTGATTGTAGTTGTTGCTTTCCGTATCCTACCTGAAGAGATATGGTCTTTACCACCTGAAGGCACTATTAACCTCCACGCCTCCCTTCTGCCTGACTATCGTGGTGCAGCACCCATAAACCATGCCATTATGAATGGTGAAAAATTGACTGGAATAACAACTTTCTTCATTGAAAAGGATATAGATACAGGTGAAGTAATTCTCCGTGAAGAAGTCCCGATTCCTTTTACAATGAATGCTGGCGAACTTCATGATGTTTTGATGGTTAAAGGTGCTGATCTTTTAGCCAAAAGTATTCATCTGATTTTTGCTGGAAATGCACCCCGGAACAGACAAACCAAAAAAGATCAGATAAAAACAGCACATAAGATCTATCCTGAAGACTGCCGGATAAATTGGGATAAAAAACCTGTTTCAATTTATAATCATATCCGGGGACTTTCACCCTATCCGGGAGCGTGGACTACATTACAAACAATTAACAGTACTGAAATCAATCTAAAGATCCTTGAGTCGGAGATCATTGAAGAGTCGCATAAATATTCTATACCCTCTGTTATTTCTGATAAAAAAAACTATATCAGGATTAGTATTTCAGGAGGTTATATTGCTATCAAAGAACTTCAGTTGCCTGGGAAAAAAAGAATGAAGATTAAGGATTTTTTATCAGGCAATAAACCCGATGGCTGGAAAATAGTATAGAGTTATTTTTTATTCTTCCTGAGCCAAATCTTTTGGCCTGGTTGAGGCTGTTCGCCATCTTTCATCCCATTTATCTGATAAAGACTTGTAAGCTTTATACCATATTCTTGTGAGATACTCCACATATTGTCATTCTTTTTAGCAATACGAAAATTCTTACCCTGCTCTGCCTGAGAACGCTTGGGTTGTAAAAATAAAATCCATTCCGGTTCTAATTGCACATTTTCCGGAAGATCGTTATACTTTGATAATTCCCACTTCATTAGACCCAGTTCCCGGGTAAGGGATTCAAAAGTATCACCTGGTCGTGTTATTATATAATCAATCCTGTTAAGCTGACTGATTTTTCTAGCTCCTGTTCTGATTGTAAATTCATTTTCATCAGCTATAAACAGATTTCCATTATCTGCTTGCTCCGACGCAATGACATGATCTGTTTGCTGTATTTCAGTCACTTTACCTCCCCGGTCATACATATATAGCCTGTTATCTTCAATAATTCCTATTAATAACCTGGCATATTTAGGATTTGTTGCATAACCGGCCTGTTTTAGTCCCCTGGACCATCCTTTATAATCAGCCGGGTCTAACTTGAATAAAAAAGCATACCTGGATTTTCCCTTCAGGAATTCGGAATGATCGCGGTATGAATCAGCAACAGAATTATATTTTCTGAAGCACTCTCTTTTTCTATCATCATCATGGCGGTATGTTCTGCCATTCCAGTCGTTGTGGCATTTAATACCAAAGTGGTTATTAGCATTATGTGCCAGAGTACTGTTCCCATCACCTGATTCAAGCAGAGCCTGAGCAAGGGTAATGCTGGCAGGTATACCGGTGCTGTTCATTTCTTCAATTGCAAAATCATGATATTTGGCAATATACTCTAGTCTTGACTGAGACACGTATGATCCGGTTGGTACACGTGAGGTTTTGCATGAAAAAACTATTAGAATAATCAGAAGCCAGGCAGGTATTATTTTCATGTATCTGTCTTTAATAAAAAGGTCTGGAAGCTGTAATTTAAAACTGCCAGTGCAAATATGAAAACTAAATTGTAAATTTGAAAAAAGAAGTGAAAATAATTTCAGGAATCCAATAAAGCTGATCCTGGTCGGGGAAGAAAAGATACATATAATTGATAATGCCAGTCAGCTTTTGCCTATGGATTTTGATAAATCGGTTCTTCCTGGGAATAAATAGATCCTGTTTTGTGTGGTTTTTTGGATAGTGATTTCTTAATGTTAAGAATATCAATCAAATAAGATTATATTAAACTGCTTTTTGGTAGCCCATTACGTAAATCAGTTAAATGTCGAAAGTCTAATTATTGAGTCTGCTCCGAAAAGCCTACAAATTGATTTTCACCAGGTTTCTACCCTTAATCCCTAAAGGGAACCCGTTGAAAATCAGTGCCAGGTATAAATGCGGATATTCCTATTTTTGGGTGTTCCATTGCACAAAACAGGAAATAATGAATCTTCAATCACCGGCAGAAAATGATCTGTCAGCGGACATTCCAGCAGGAGAGCATGCTGATCAATTTTTCCCTATTCCTCCTCTTTGCGCTTAATCCTTGCCTTTACTCTTTACATACCTGTTTTTTCTATCTCATGATTCTTGAAAACTCATCCCATAAAATGTCTTCAGGGGTCTCAGCTAAAAGTCTTAGCTTTTCATGCTTCACAGGATGGATAAATTCAAGTTCACGCGCATGAAGGGATATACCTCCGTCGGGATTAGATCGCTTCGAACCATATTTTAAATCTCCCTTTATTTGGCAACCTATCTTCGAAAGCTGGCTTCTAATCTGATGATGTCTTCCGGTATGTAGCTCAATCTCAAGAAAATAATAATTCTTTGATCTGCCCCTTAAACGATAAGTTAGTGATGCTTTTTTGGAATTTGCCTTTTCCCGGTCATAAGCAAATGATTTGTTTGATTTAGGATTGCGTATCAGATAATGAGTAATAGTAGCTTCGTCTTTCAGGGGTTTACTCTGAACAATCGCCCAATATATTTTCTTTAATTGTTTATCTTTAAAGATCTTGTTCATTCGGGTCAAAGCTTTACCAGTTCGGGCAAATACAACTACCCCGCTTACAGGCCGGTCAATTCGATGGACCACTCCCAGGAAAACATTCCCCGGCTTACTGTATTTTTTCTTCAGATATTGTTTTAGTCTCAAATCGAGTGATATATCACCGGTCTTATCTCCTTGCACAAGTTCAGAAGCATTCTTATTTACAGCAATAAGGTGATTGTCTTCGTAAAGAATCTTAAGCTCCATCTGTACAACTGGTCAAAAATAAATTAGAAAGGAATAATAATAAGAATTGTTACAAATTGTTTATGGTTGTTTCAGGCTGGCTAAATAACACACGTTATTTCCATTTCAACTATTCCCTTAAAACTATCTAATATTGTTCATTTTCATTAGGGAACTCAAGGTTTCTGACATCTGAAATATAGGCTTTAACTGCTCCCTTTATTTCCTTGTTAAGATTATGGTAACGCCGAAGGAATCTTGGTGAAAATTCCTGTGTAATCCCAAGCATATCATGTATTACTAGTATCTGGCCATCCACATGGGGTCCTGCGCCAATTCCAATTATAGGTATTTTTATCTCACTGCTTACTTTTTTTGCAAGGGTGGCAGGTATTTTTTCAACAACAATACCAAAGCATCCGGCTTCCTGAAGAAGGTGGGCATCTTTAACCAATTTCTTGGCTTCATCATCCTTTGTAGCTCTCACTACATAGGTTCCAAACTTATGAATCGACTGTGGCATTAAGCCCAGATGACCCATGACAGGAATACCGGCAGATAAAATTCTTTCAACCGACTCAATAACTTCTTCCCCACCCTCCAACTTTACAGCGTGGGCACCGGTTTCCTTCATAATCCGGATGGCAGAGGTAAGCGCTTCTTTTGAGTTACCCTGATATGTACCGAAAGGCAGATCCACTATTACAAGAGCCCTGGATACTCCCCTAACAACAGATGCAGCATGATAGATCATATCATTCAGAGTAATGGGAAGTGTAGTATCATAACCAGCCATTACATTTGAAGCTGAATCGCCAACCAGAATTGCGTCAATTTTTGCCTGATCAATAATCCTGGCGGTGGAATAATCATAAGCTGTAAGCATAGCTATTTTTTCACCTCTAAGCTTCATCTCATTTAGAACATGAGTGGTAACTTTCCGAACTTGTTTATGTAGCGACATACCTTTTCTTGTTTTATTTATATACTATTAACAAATCTACAAATCTTATCCGGTACCATACAAAGATATGATCATTTTTTTCACCCGCATCGTGGAAACTAACTCTGCCTTTTTGTCACTAAAATAAAACCTGATGAATTCAAATTATTTCATGGTTGTGCCATATTATCATTTATTTGGCAGGATTTCGAAGTGGCATAATGATTGTTCAGTTGAATGAAACTGTGGAATAAAATTTAAACGAAATAAATTATAATTACAATGAGTAAAATAATAGGTATAGATTTAGGAACAACCAATTCTTGTGTTTCTGTAATGGAAGGAAACGAACCGGTTGTAATTCCTAATAGTGAGGGGAAAAGAACAACTCCTTCTATGGTCGCATTTGTGGAAAACGGTGAAAGGAAAGTAGGAGACCCTGCCAAACGACAAGCAATTACAAATCCAAAAAAAACGGTTTATTCTATTAAACGGTTAATGGGTGAACAATTTGGTGCTCTGGAAAAGGAGATCAATAGGGTAACATACGATGTTGTAAAAGGGGATAACAACACACCACGTGTGAAAATAGATGACAGAAAATTCTCACCCCAGGAGATATCCGCTATAATCCTGCAAAAAATGAAAAAGACAGCGGAGGATTATCTGGGTCGGGAAGTCAGTGAAGCTGTAATAACAGTACCGGCTTATTTTAATGACTCTCAGCGTCAGGCAACTAAAGAAGCAGGGGAGATTGCTGGTCTTAAAGTAAAAAGGATCATTAATGAGCCAACAGCAGCTTCATTAGCATATGGACTTGACAAAAAAGGAAAGGACATGAAAATTGCTGTCTTTGACCTTGGAGGCGGGACATTTGATATCTCTATCCTGGAATTGGGTGACGGTGTTTTTGAGGTGAAATCCACAAATGGAAACACTCACCTTGGTGGTGATGATTTTGATCATGAAATTATAGACTGGCTGGCCCGTGAATTCCAGAAAGAAGAAAATATTGACCTGAGGAAAGATCCAATGGCTCTTCAAAGACTGAAAGAAGCTGCTGAGAAAGCAAAAATTGAACTTTCAAGCGCAACCAGTACTGAAATCAACCTTCCATATATCATGCCGGTAGATGGAATTCCGAAACACCTTGTAAAAACTTTGACCCGGGCACATTTCGAGAAATTATCTGATAAACTAATCCAGGCGGTATTAGATCCCTGTAAAACTGCTTTAAAAGATGCCGGCTTGCAGCCATCAGATATTGATGAAGTCCTATTAGTTGGAGGATCTACCAGAATACCAGCTGTTCAGGAAATTGTGAAAAAGTTATTTGGTAAAGCGCCCTCAAAAGGAGTAAACCCTGATGAAGTAGTGGCTGTAGGTGCTGCAATTCAAGGTGGAGTACTAACCGGTGAGGTGAAAGATGTTCTGTTACTGGATATCACACCACTATCAC
The DNA here is from genome assembly GCA_030613125.1 of Bacteroidota bacterium. GTDB lineage: Bacteria > Bacteroidota > Bacteroidia > Bacteroidales > VadinHA17 > JAUWMO01. The sequence continues at coordinate 11,837 of JAUWMO010000076.1, forward strand.
TGGGTAT
>JAUWMO010000111.1 GCA_030613125.1 Bacteroidota bacterium
GAAACAAGGGGAAGAAAAGCCTAACAAGGCGCTGCACCTGACCCGCCTCGTTGCGGCGAATATCGGAAGTATTGATGACTGTTCACGGTTTGTGCTATTTATAACGCATTGATTTTTAAGGTCGGCGGGTAGGTAAGCTCGAACGTTAAGCGGCGCTGCGCACCCGTTATGTGTAAATGAAAAATATTAATTTTACTCCGCTTCGCTCCGTAAAATTGGGTGAACTCAAGCGTTATATGTTAAATGTTATATGTTTAGTCAAACTTAGAATCTTATAACTATGATAAATATTCAACAAATCGGGACGGTGAGAAGCAGATTTAAAGAGCCGGCAAATCCTGGTGAGATGAAAAAAAATGTGTCCAATAGTTTAATTACCTTTTCCTGCAACAATGGATAACTTATCAACAAAATTATTTCAATATCTTTGTAAGGTTTTTTTATTGACATAAATGTATAAAGAGAGACCTCTGATATTAGTAACAAATGATGATGGTATTCATGCCGGGGGGCTTAAGATGCTTATTGATATTGCCGGTGAATACGGAGATGTAGTTGTTGTTGCCCCTGAGGAAAGTCAGTCGGGGATGTCACATGCTATTACCATAAAACAGCCTATCAGAATTAATAAGAAACACGAGGAGAATGGCCTTACTGTTTATTCTTGTTCCGGTACTCCCGTAGATTGTGTGAAATTAGCAATTAACCAACTCCTTGATAGAAAACCTGATCTGTTACTTTCAGGCATAAACCATGGCTCCAATGCTTCAGTAAGTGTAATATATTCGGGTACAATGGCAGCAGCCATCGAAGGTGGAGTAAACAATATACATTCTGTTGGTTTTTCACTACTGGATTATTCTTCTGATGCTGATTTCAGAGTTGCCGGAAAAATTGTAAGAAGGATCCTTAAAGAGGTGTTGAGTAACGGGATACCAACAGAGATATGCCTGAATGTTAATATCCCGGCTTTAAGGGAAAGTGAGATAAAGGGTATAAAGATATGCAGGCAAACCAAAGGTTATTGGCAGGAGGAATTTGATAAGAGAACAGATCCTTTTAACAGGGATTATTATTGGTTAACAGGGTATTTCAATAACAATGAACCAGATGCGTCTGACACGGATGAATGGGCTCTGAGGAATGGTTATGTATCAGTTGTTCCTATCCGTGTTGACTATACCTGTTTTGATTATATTCGTGAATTAAAAAAGAGGAAATTTTAGTTTACATTGAGAAATAAACTGAACAATCAGACACTTGGTTTTATTGCAGGGATAGTACTTCCGGTTATTACATTCCTTTGCATATATTTAAACCTTTCCGGTTCGCTGAATTTAGTGGAATATGTAGAAAAGATTGTTACATCAAATGTGCTTACCAAATTTCTCAGTCTTTCAGTGATACCAAATTTATTACTGTTTTTTATTTCAATGTGGAAGAACTATCTGGTGGCCGGACGGGGAATCCTGGCTGCTACAATAGTTGATGCATTCATAGTACTTTTAATTAAAGTTATTATCTGATCAGGTACGTAAATGAGTTGGCTCTAAGTGTCTAAAGTTTTGCCAAAAGGCATCTTCCAAAGGAATCCCTAAATGAAGAAGTGACTAAAGTGACTAATCCCGAAAGCTTTCGGGATAAAGTGACTAAAGTTTCAAAAGGTCGAATTGAAAATATCTTTCCCTCGACTCTCATACTCCTGTTTTGTGCGACGGAACACCCAAAATTAATCCAAAATAAATTAATAAAAATAGCACCATGCTTCAGCGGCTGTGTGAAAACGTATTTCCAAATAAATTTTGACTAACTCCGCCATTTATCTTTATTTTCACACAGCCTCTTCAGCATGGTGTCGAATATAAATAAAAGGGTTGAATTAGTGCGCTTCCCGCCCGACTGTCCGCCCGTGCCGGTACGGACGGGAATGACTTCAATCGTTCGGGCGGGTAGCGTACTTTAATCAGAGTATAAATCATCATTAAATCCGATTTTATTCTTTTTCTCGTTACAAACATTTTTAAATTACAAATGGGACACTAAAAAGTAGTTTAAAAGAATCTTATTTGATTGATATTCTTAACATTAAGAAATTACTATTCAAAAAACCACACACTTATTTCAGGACAAGGCATTGACTCTCATACTCTTAGACCTTTAGACCCTTAGACTTTTAGACCTTGCCTCTGTTGTTAATATTTTATTAATATCTAATGATTGATAAATAATAATCTGTTGTTTGTGGATTATAAATTTATGCCTGTCAAAATATTGAAACATACCCCGTGACAGTTTGGTATATTTATTATATGAAGGCATTAAAACCAGTAATTCTTCTTTTCTTTACCCTGTGCATGACTCCGGGATTTTTATTTGCTCAGGAGGGCGTGGTTAGAGTTGGATTATTCAATGATAATATTGTCTATTCTGTTGTTATCAGAACAGGGCCATTACAACACCAGATGGTGGCTGATGATTCTCTGCAGTTTTTTCTTTCACCAAACTCACTCCTTTATGTTACGACCATAGAAGACAGGATTCTGGTGCGTGATAAAAATAAATTCCTCGGAGTTTTTAACGGAGTGGAATTTTTATCCGATGCGAATGATTCATATATAGGTATTAAACCAATTGCCCCGGTGATTGAACTCCGGGAGTATGGAGGAAATATAATTGTTAAATCTTCACATGGGGCATTATCATTTATAAACGAGATAAGTGCGGACCAATATATTGCCGCGGTAGTAAGGGCCGAGGGTGGGTCTGAGGCTCATTTTGAATATTACAAGACTCAGTCAATTCTGTGCAGGACATTTTTGTTAGCCAATCTTGACCGTCATCGGGAAGAAGGGTTTCAGGTATGTGATGGTACACATTGTCAGGTTTATCATGGCAGGACTAATTGGTCACAACATATTTATGAAGTCGTACTTGAAACTGCCGGGCTTGTTGTGACAGATAATCGAGGTAATATTATTTCGGCTGCTTTTCATTCAAACAGCGGAGGCGAAACAGTTAATTCTGAAGAAATATGGGTTAAAAGGGAACCTTATCTGGTATCAAAAAAGGACCCATGGTCATTAAAAGGTAAACATGCATTCTGGCAGAAAGAAATTACTCTTGATGAATGGAAGGATTATCTGATTATGAATGGCATCAGGTTAAATGGCATTTCGGATAATACATTGATTTTCAGACAACCGTACCGCAGGCAGTTTTATAATATCGGGGACCAGTCTCTTTCTCTTGAACAGATCAGAGCGGATTTTCACCTTAATTCTGCATTCTTCGATATTTACCTTCAGGGAGACAATTTAATATTCCGGGGAAGTGGATATGGCCATGGAGTCGGACTCTCGCAGGAAGGAGCTATGGTAATGGCAAATGAAGGATACTGGTATCCGGAGATCATTAAGTTTTACTTTCCAGGTGTTTTGATAAGTGATTTTGGCGAAGAAACAATCAAATTAGATTGATTTTAACGAGGGTGCATTAGAATCAAGCAAATTCCTTATTTTTGTAGCTTAGGTTTTAGGAAATGTTAGCCCTTTTCAGGAAAGAAATCAGTTCATTTTTCAGCACACTCACAGGATATGTGGTTATTGTTGTATTCTTGCTGGCCAATAGCTTGTTTATTTGGATCTTTCCCGGGAACCTGAATGTTCTTGATAGTGGATACGCCGATCTTGAAACCCTTTTTATTATTGCTCCCTGGGTGTTTTTGTTCCTGGTTCCTGCAATTACCATGCGGATGTTTTCTGAGGAGCAACGCTCCGGTACCATCGAATTATTGTTCACCAAACCATTAAGCGATTTAAAGATTATTCTGGCAAAATATTTAGCCGGCCTTTTACTTGTACTGTTTTCGCTGTTACCAACACTTGTATATTTCGGATCAGTCTATTTTCTGGGCAACCCGGTTGGGAATATTGACCTTGGTGGATTCTGGGGATCTTATATCGGCTTATTTTTTCTGGCAGGCATTTATGTCGCCATTGGGACTTTCACATCTTCTCTTTCCGATAATCAAATCATCTCATTTTTATTGGCAGTACTAATTAGTTTTATGTTTTATACCGGATTTGATTCAATCAGTTCATTACAGATTTTGCATTCTATTGACCAATGGATTGTTTTGATCGGAATAAATGAACATTACCGCTCAATGAGCAGGGGGGTAATTGATTCACGGGATATTGTCTATTTTATAATCGTAATTTCACTTTTTTTGTATTTCACAAAATTTATTTTACAAACCCGAAAGTTGTTTTAAAAGCATATTCATTTTGAGTAAACGGGAAAAAGTTATAAGATATATTCTTCAACTATTGTTAACAATAGTAATTATTGTTTTTGTGGGGTATCTTTCTTCTGTCTTTTATTTCAGGCTCGATCTGACCTCAGAAAAAAAATACACATTGTCAAAAACTAGCCGCACCATACTGGATGATCTTCCGGGTGAGGTGTTTATCCAGGTGTATCTTGAAGGTGAAATGCCAATTGGATTCAAGCGTTTAAGAACAGCAACCAGGGAAATGCTGGATGAATTCAGAGTGCATTCAAAAAAGAAGTTAAACTTTGAGTTTATCAATCCATCGGAAGAAACCAATCAGAAAGAACGTAATAAGATTTATGAAGAATTGTATGATAAAGGGTTACAGCCAACTAATATTCAGTCTAAGGATAAAGAAGGTGGGAGATCTCAAAAAATTGTTTTTCCCGGCGCTATTATTAATTTCAATGGACTGGAAATGCCGGTAAATATGTTAAGTAACACTCCAGGAGTGTCTCCAGGTGAAAATCTTAACCGTTCAATTGAGGGCCTGGAATATGTTCTTATCAATGCTATTAAAACTTTAAGTACCGATTCTATATACAAAATTGCATTCATCGAGGGGCATGGTGAACTTTATGAACCGGAAGTGGAAGATGTGTCAAAAGAATTATCTCGTTATTATACCATCGACAGGGGAAAAATAGGGGGGGAGCCAGGTATTCTTGATGATTATGCAGCAGTTATAATAGCTAAACCCACAGAGCGATTTGACGAAGCTGATAAATTGGTGCTTGATCAGTATTTGATGAAAGGCGGGAAGATATTATGGCTTCACGATCCGGTGGCGGTAGATATGGACAGCCTGATGTTTTCAAGTGTTACAGTAGCCTTTATCAGAGATATTAATATTGATGACCAGTTATTTAAGTATGGAGTCAGAATCAATCCGAACCTGATCCAGGATATTCAATGTGCATATATTCCGGTAAATACGGCACTGGTTGGAAATCCTCCTCAATATACTCCTTTTCCATGGTTGTTTTTCCCGCTTTTACAGGGAACAAACCATCCTGTCTCAAGAAACTTGAATCTGGTGAAATCAGAATTTGTCAGTGTAATTGATACAATTTCAGGTAATGGAGAAATAAAAAAAGCAATATTATTAAGATCCTCACCTTATACGAAAATTATTGGTGTTCCCAACCTGATTAATCTTGAAGATGTTAAGAAGCCAACAGATGAAGCAGAATTTAACCGTTCTTTTCAACCCGTAGCTGTTATCCTTGAAGGAAGGTTTGAATCGGCTTTCAGACACAGAATGATCTCAGGGATAATTCCAGGACCCGGTTTTGACTTCATTGAAAATAGTGTTCCGACGAAGATAATGGTTGTTTCAGATGGAGATATTATTCGTAATGATGTTAGAATACAGGGGGATAAAGTGGTTGCCCTTCCACTTGGACAGGACCGGTTGACACAACAAACATACGGGAATAAAGATTTTATTATGAATGCAATTAATTTCCTGGTTGATGACGCAGGGTTGATGGAACTGAGAACAAGAGAACTGAAAATACGGTTACTTGATCGTGCAAAAATCAACAGGTCGCATCTGTTGTGGCAGTTAGTGAATACATTATTACCGGTTACATTGATCATTCTTTTTGGTATAGCTGCCGGGATCTGGAGAAGGAGAAAGTACACAACCGGAAAGTAGGTGCTTCAGAAAACCAGGATTAACTCAATAATTGTTCAGAATTAGAATAATGATCAAAAACAGACAAATATTGGTTCTGCTCATCATTATTACCAGTGCAATGGTGATCATTTGGTACTTGAGGTTGGCCAGGAATAATCTACCTGATTTAAGCATTGATAACCATTCAAGGATCAGGCGTATTGTGTTGAAATCTGATTCAAGGAGTGTTGAACTAAAGAGATCAGGAAAAAAATGGATCCTTAACGGTATTATCGATGCGCGCCACGAGGCAGTAGTTGCCTTGCTGAAGACACTGGAAAAAATTGATATTAAATCACCCGTACCGGCTCAAAGCTTTGAAAAATTAAAATCAGATCCTGATGTTGAGAAGGTAATGGTATCGGTTTATGGTTCATGGTTCAGGTTAAAAAAGTACTATGTATACAAAGTCTCAGCAAATACGTTTGGGAATGTTATGGTCGACAAAGGAAAAGGGAAGCCATATATATATCATATTCCAGGTTATTCGGGAAATATTGGTCTGTTTTATATAACACGGGAAGCCTATTGGATGCCTCATGTTCTTTTTCAATATACTCTGAAAAACATTTTATCAGTTGAATTGTCAAATTCTCGCCAGCCCGGGAAGTCATTCATAATTTCAAAGACCGGGAAAGATGGATATATACTGGAAAGCATGCTAAAACATGATACTGTTCCTGATCTGGACCCTGAAAAGGCCATAAGATATTTTAGTTATTTTCATTTAATTTTTTTTGAAAAATATGCTGACGGCCTTTCGGTAGTGGAATCAGACTCCATACTATCGGGAATTCCGGAATATGTAATAAAAGTTACAGATAGTGAGAAAAAACAAAAGACAGTTAGAACCTTTCCAATTTATTTAGAAGACAACGGCCCGGATATAAATCCTGATATTACATTTGCCCAGATTGATGATGATGAACTGGTGATTGTTAAGTACTTTGCATTAGACCCTGTTCTTAAAGAACTGGATTATTTTATTAAGTCACAATAATTTATTCTGGAAACCGGATTTAGAATTTAGAAAGTTCACAAATTATGTTGCTTCATATATAAAAAAGCCTTAATAATCTATTTGCGCCTTCTTATTTTTTTTGTATTATTGATAACTGATAATTTCAGATTCTTTAAAATAATTTTTGCCTCAAATTCAAAATATTAAAACATGAACCGAACCCTGATAAAATCGGGGTGAGCTGTATCTGACCATTAAAAAATAAATTATAAACAGATGAAATTTGTAATATCCAGTTCTGAATTGTTAACCCACCTATTAGCAATCAACCGTGTGATAAGTTCAAAAAACACTTTACCAATTCTCGACAATTTTTTATTTAATCTTGAAGGAAACGAGCTTAATGTAACTGCCTCTGATCTTGAAACCACACTTATGACTAAAATGAGTGTTGAAAATACAAGTGATTCAGGTAGTATAGCCCTTCCTGCCAGGATTCTTACAGACACATTGAAAGAATTTCCTGAGCAGCCTCTTACTTTTGACATTAACCTTGAGACTCTTGCAGTTGTCATTATCTCCGAAAATGGCAGGTTTAACATTGTAGGACAAAAGGGACTGGATTATCCACAACTCCCTATTCTTAAAGATGATAAAAAGGGAAGTTTGCAAATGAACCCGGGTGTTTTGCTTTCTGGTATTAGTAAAACCCTTTTTGCATCAGCTGATGATGAACTGCGCCCGGTGATGAACGGTGTTTTCCTTGAATTGTTTACCGAAAATATCACTTTTGTTGCTTCCGATGCACACAAACTTGTCAGGTATAAACGCACCGATGCAAAAGCAGATAAGGAAGCATCTTTCATATTACCAAAAAAGCCAGCATCTTTATTAAAGTCAATTCTTCCCAGAGAAGACAATCAGGTGACTATTGAGTTTGATGACAAGAATGCTTTTTTTACTCTTTCTGAGTTCAAACTTGTTTGCAGGTTAGTTGAAGGGAATTATCCCAGTTACGATTCGGTTATTCCGAAAGACAACCCTAATAAACTAATAATCGACAGAATTGAGTTTTATAATACTTTAAAAAGAGTCTCTGTATTTTCTAACCAGGCAAGTAATCTTGTTAAGCTTCAGTTAACGGGAAATCAGATAACAATTTCGGCGCAGGATATTGATTTTTCAATTTCTGCTCATGAAAGGCTGAACTGTCAATATGAGGGTGATGAAATGGAAATCGGATTTAAGTCAGTTTTTCTGATAGAAATACTTTCCAACCTCTCTTCCCAGGATGTTGTTTTTGAACTGTCTGACCCGTCGCGTGCAGGCATATTGCTGCCTGCCGAAAAAGATAATGAGGAGGAAGATATTCTGATGCTTTTAATGCCAATGATGATAGGTGCCTGATAATGCCGGAATTTGTTGAGTTTATGAAATCCTCATCATTAACTATCTGACTATATTCATAGAAAATAGTGCTTGAGATTTGAGATTTATACCCTGATTATTCGTTCGTTTAACCTAACATTTATGCACTTAATAGTCTAAAATACATGGAATTAGACCTTAAGAATCAGATCGCATTTTTTGATCTTGAAACAACAGGGATCAACACAGCTTCAGACAGGATAGTTGAGATATCGGTTTTAAAAATTGGTCCAGGTGGAAAGGAGGATATACTGACAATCAGGTTAAATCCGGAGATACATATACCGGAAGAAGCCACTGCTATTCATGGTATTACCGATGAGGATGTTAGAGATGCCCCTATATTTAAGGAAGTAGCCAGTAAGCTTACCAGGTTTATTGAAGGTTGCGACCTGGCAGGGTATAATTGTAATAAATTCGATATACCATTATTGGCTGAAGAATATTTAAGAGCCGATGTCGATATCAGTTTAAAAAAGAGAAAAGTAATAGATGTACAGGTGATTTTTCATAAAATGGAACAAAGGACACTAACTGCTGCATATAAATTTTATTGCTCAAAAGACCTGGATGGTGCCCACAGTGCTGAAGCTGATATCAGGGCTACCTACGAAGTACTTAAGGCTCAACTCGACCATTATGACAACCTGGAGAATGATGTAAGTTTCCTGGCAGGATTTTCCTCACACACCAGAAATGCCGACTTTGCAGGCAGGATTGTGTACAACGATAAAGGAATTGAGGTGTTTAACTTCGGAAAACATAAAGGTAAACCTGTGGAGCAGGTTTTTAGGGATGAACCAAGCTATTATAGCTGGATGCTCAAAGGTGACTTTCCTTTACATACAAAAAAAGTATTAACCGAAATAAAAATTCGTGCATTCGGGAAATAAAAAACTATGAAAATAATCTGTATAGGCCGTAATTATCTTGAACATGCCAGGGAATTGAACAATCGCGTACCAGAGAAACCAGTTTTTTTTCTAAAACCTGATTCCTCTGTCATTAAAAATAATAAACCTTTTTTTTATCCCGATTTTTCTGAGGAGATCCATTATGAAATAGAACTGGTCCTGAAAATTTCCCGCTTGGGGAAAAATATCGCCACGAAATTTGCACACCGGTATTATAATGAGATAGGACTTGGAATCGATTTCACTGCACGAGACCTACAAAAAGAGTGTAAGGCAAAAGGGCTTCCGTGGGAAATTGCCAAGGCTTTTGAAGGGTCTGCACCATTAGGAAATTTTTTACCTGTAGATCATTTTAAGGGAATGACTGATATAGATTTCAGACTGGATATAAACAATCATACTGTTCAAAGAGGTAATTCAAAGGATCTTATTTTCTCCTTTGATGAACTGATCTCATACCTTTCAAGGTTTTTTACATTAAAAACGGGAGATCTGATTTTCACCGGTACTCCTGCAGGGGTTGGGCCGGTAAAGAGG
>JAUWMO010000378.1 GCA_030613125.1 Bacteroidota bacterium
GGGGTTGAACTAAATACCGATAAAAAATGTCAACATACAGACAAATTCTTTACCAAATTGTATTTGGAACAAAGAATCACAGTAACACCCTATCCGAAACAGGGTTGGAAAATATGTACAAATACATCTGGGGTATTTTTAGAAAGAAGAAATGTTTCCTATATAGGATCGGTGGTACTGAAAATCATATTCATATAGTATCAGATCTTCACCCTTCAATTGCGCTCTCAGATTTAATCAAAGATATTAAGCTGGCAACATCTGATTGGATAAAGATTAATGGAATTTTCCGTATGTTTGATGGTTGGCAGGATGGCTATGGAGCTTTCACATACACCATCAGGGAAAAAGAAAGATTGATTCAGTATGTAAAGAATCAGAAAGAACATCATCAAAAAGAGACTTTTCAGGAAGAGTTTAGGAGGCTATTGATTGAACATGGGATTGAATTTGATGAAAAATACTTATTTTAAGTTCAACCCCATCCGGGGTTGGTGGGAGTACGGCATTATACCTCACCGGTTTCACCGGTGGTTATTCAAAGTTTTACCCCCTTCGGGGTAAGGATGTAATGGTTCAATTATGAGTAGTTTTAAAATCATATTAAAATGTAAAAATAAATACCCGTAATAAAATGAATCAGCTATTTTTTTTCTTAAAAACAGCCATCATTATTTTACTCAATACATGTCAGGTTTTGGCGCAAATTTCCCTACGATATGAGATTAACGAAACACTTACATATGAAGAGGTAATTTCTGCCTACAAATATCTTGACCAAACCTATAAAAATGCCAGGCTCCTTGAAGTTGGGAAAACAGATATTGGTAAACCGCTCCACCTTTTTATTATTACAAAAAACGGTGATTTTGATTCTGAATCAAATCGTGAAAAGGATAAATGTGTGATTTTTATTAATAATGGCATACATCCGGGAGAACCACCAGGAGTTGATGCCAGTATTAAGTTCTCAGAAGATATTCTGTCGGACCGTGAAGGATTGAATAAACATCTTGATAACACTGTTATATGTATAATACCAATGTACAGTGTGGGGGGATCTCTAAACCGTAGCCCGTTCAACAGATCAAACCAGGAAACACCACCAGAGGCAGGTTTTAGGGGTAATGGCAAGAACCTGGACCTCAACCGTGATTTCATCAAAATGGACAGCAGGAATGCAAAATCCCTGGTCAGCGTTTTTCACACCTGGAAGCCTCACATTTTTCTTGACACACATGTAACAAACGGGTCAGACCATCAATATGTGATTACATTGATCCCAACAATATCTCAAAGATTACCTAAACCTATGAATAACTATTTCAGAAATGAAATGGTTCCGGCACTGTTTCAAAAAATGAAAGAAAGTCCATATGAGATGATTCCATATGTGAATTGGATAAACCGGGATCCCTCCAATGGTATAACTTCTTATTTTGATGCCCCAAGGGTATCTACAGGATTTGCTTCATTATTTAACACCTATTCTTTTATGACCGAAAATCATGTTTACAAGAACTTCGGTGATCAGGTCAAATCCGTTTACTACTTCCTATGTGCTGTTACAGAGTTTGCCAATTGCAATTCGCAGGAAATCATTAAAACAAAAAAACAAGCAGATTTACTCACTGCTGGAAATAACATATTTATTTCCCGATGGGAGGTGGATACTTCCCGCCAGGAAAAACTCTTGTTTAAAGGTTATGAAGGCAATATGCAAATCAGTCGGCTTACTGGTTTGAAGAGTTTTTATTATGACAGAAACCTGCCCTATTCCAGAGAGGTGCCTTTTTATCAACATTTCAAACCTTCAGATACTATTATTAAACCAGAAATGTACATTATCCCGCAAGCCTGGGAAGAAACAATTTTACGTTTAAATATAAATGGTGTTGAAATGAAAAAATTAAAATGTGACACAAAAATTGAAGTAGAAGTATACTATATTACTGATGTGAAATTTTCACCAAGGCCCAATAACGGACATTTCAGAAATACCGGAATAAAAACCCGGTCAGAATTTCAAAAGATCCAGTTTTATAAAGGAGATTATGTTATTGAGATGAACCAGCCAGCCAACAGGTTTATTATGGAAGTTCTGGAACCTACATCTGTTGATTCATATTTAAGCTGGAACTTCTTTGACCCTGTATTTGACAAGCGGGAATATTTTTCGCCAACAGGTTTTGAGAAAAAAGCGTTGCAATACCTCGAAGAACATCCTGAATTAAAAAAGGAATTTGAAGAGAAAAAAACCAACGATACTGACTTTGCAAATAACCATTATGCACAAATTAACTTTATCTATACCCATTCACCCTATTTTGAAAAAAGTTATCGCAGATATCCGGTATATAGAATAAATCAGGCTGTGGATCTTCCAATTGAATAAATTCAGGCTCAAGTTTAACATTGTGGTGAGATTTATTTTTGTGGATTTTAGTGACTTAGTGTCTTGGTGGCATATTCTTTCTTAGCCACTAAAGCACCCCGGTACAGTCATTCTTCTTTACGGGGCAGGCTAAAACACTAAATCATCACTAAAAACAACGCTATGCTAAACTATAGCCTAAACTTACTATAATACGCTGATTATTTACTACTTATGTTATTTGTGAAAGTCCCAGGATAATTGAAAAAAGATAAAGCCCAACTATAACCTACTTCTGAAATAGTGAATGGTGAATTGTTTAATTGTTTAATTGTTTAATTGTTTAATTGTTTAATTGCTGACTGCGGACTGCGGACTGCGGACTGCGG
>JAUWMO010000342.1 GCA_030613125.1 Bacteroidota bacterium
TTTGCCAAACCCTCTTCGCCAGATCGGGCCAGGCTAACTGTAAAGGACTGCATTTCCAGGTATTGCGCCAATACATTTCCAAGATCCATATCGTCTTCAACCAAAAGTAGTTTCATGGACTATTTCGCATAAAGTAAATTCATATTTTATATTTCTGCTTTTAAAGGTAGTCTGATAACAAAGGTGCTTCCATGTCCGAGTTTGCTAAAAACCTCCACAATACCTCCATGCAATTCAATGATTTCTTTCACGTAAAACAATCCGAGGCCTAAACCACTTTTATTTGGTGTTCCCTTACCCCGGTAAAACTTGGAGAAGATTTGACTTTGCTCGTCATAACGGATGCCCTTGCCGTTATCCTTAACCTTTATATAAACATGATCGGTCTCTATGCCTGCTCCTATATGAATTTCAGGAGGATTACCACCATATTTTAATGCATTTGAGAACAGGTTGTGAAGTGCAATGGTAAACTGAAATTCATCTATATCTATTTTTACGCCATCAAGATTTATTTGATCAGTTACTGAAAATGATTTATCAGCATGTTCAATCCGAAAAGCTTCAATCCTGGTTTTTAGCAGGTTACTCAAATTAACTTCAGACTTTCTTAATGAAATTTGATTCTTCTCCCAGAGGTTAATATCCAAAATGTGATCAATTAGTTTTGAAAGCTGTTTATTTTGTTCTTTGATTAGTTCTGATAAACCAACAATTTTGTCTTTATCAGGATTCTTTTCAGTTTCGGCCAGAGTAGAACTGGCAACAGATATGGTGGTTAGAGGTGTTTTCAGTTCATGAGCCATATTATTAATAAAATCAGTTTTTAATTCAGACAGGTTTTTGTGTTTGAGCATATTCTGAATTGTAAACATAAAAACTGCACCAGCTACCAATATGGAAATCAGAGCAAGAACAAATGCTCCTGTCATCTCTTTAAAAATGATCGTAGTTTTATGTGTAAAATCAATATATAGGTCGAAATTAATACGAAAGAAATTTCCTTCAGCCCTGAAATTATTAACATGGATGGCGTCTGATTTCATATCTTGTTCCTTTTGCTTTTCTGCCTGATCCTGCATTTCCTGATATACAGGGAATATACGGTCCTGATCTATTATCTGAAGGTCTCTGATAAGATATCCGGTTAAAAATTCCGGATCCATATCAGATATAGTCAGATAAGCTTTAATAAAAGCACTGACACGCTCATGTTTTTCGATAACAAACTGATATAGCTCAAGAACATTCTGATTTAAATCAGTTAAGCCTGGATCATCAACAGTGAAGGAGTATTCATCAACCAACTCCAATGCCTGCATATCCATAAGATAAAAAACTGTATCTAATCCATTGGTTTTAAATCTATCCTGCATATCGATAAGAGCTTCTCTGACGGCATTCCCGTATTTTGTATCAAACTCATTTTTTTTCAGCCGATACAAACCGGAAATCAAAAAGTATTGAATTGTTATCAATCCAATTAAAGCGAATGCTGCAATGGATATGGTTACTTTAGGCTTCATGTTCCTGTTTCAATTGTAAAGTTAATAGAAATTTTAGTGCACGTACCTTATTAACCAAACCTTAACATTTCATTAACAATATCTGATTGTTTCTTACCCTATATTTACATACGAATTATTAATCACATTCTATTTCAGGAAATATCATTATCTATAAACTTAAATTTATAATTATGAAAAGAATACATTTAATCATCGCTGCATTGGTCGTGACCGGCTTTATGCTCCAGGCTGGTCAGGCTAAAGCTCAAACTTCTTTATCGAAAAAGGAACAGGAAAAAAAGCTTCTTAAACAAAAAGAATTAACAAAAGAACAAGAAAAGAAGTACCAGGAAGCTATGGATCTTTACAGGGATCTTTACAGGGTTCGTGAGAGAGACAGAGATTTTTTTGTTACTCCTCCTCCACCTCCGGTTTTTTGGGGTGTGGGTACATCTGATAAGAGTTTCAATCTGTCATTAAGGAAAAACTTTTCGGGTGAAAGCACCTCGAAAAAAACCAGTTTTACGGTTGATGATGATCAAAAAAAATTAAGGTTTAGTGTCAAGGGGAGTTGCCTTGAAGGCAGTATATTGGTAAATTTTATTCTTCCTTCCGGAAAATCGTTCAGTGAGATTGAAATAGATTCTTCAGCCGATATTGAATGGTCTCAGTCATTAATAATTGAAGACCGAAGTATCTATAAAGGACAATGGAAGGTTGAAGTTAAAGCTAGAGAAGCAAAAGGTATGTACTCAGTTTCCATTTCAAGTTATTAAGACTAAAAGTTTTATCTTTGCGTGTTTATAGTCGTAGCCCGACTTTAAAGCCTACCCTGTGAAATCCGCATATAGTGGGATGCCAATGGCATTATTTCACGGGGACGGGCCGGACCACGACATAAACTATGCCAAATGAAAGAGGCTTTATTCGGAAAAACCCTTGATGAATTACAATCTGTAACTGAGAACATTAATCTGCCTGTATATACTGCCAGGCAGATATCAGACTGGCTTTATAAAAAGAATATCACAACTATTGGTGAGATGACCAATCTTTCAAAAAGGGCCAGGACTCAGCTTGAAAACAATTATTACTTTGGTTTAAATCCATCAACTCAGGTACAGGTCTCAATTGATAAAACGAAAAAATACCTGTTCCCTGCCGTTGAAGGGAAATTTATTGAATCAGTCTATATTCCTGAAGAAAAACGAAATACATTGTGTGTCTCAACGCAGGTCGGGTGCAAAATGGGTTGCGTATTTTGTATGACAGGCAAACAGGGTTTTCAGGGTAACCTTACTGCAGGGGAAATATTAAATCAATTTCGCAGTCTGCCTGAGAAAAATTCATTAACCAATATTGTTTACATGGGCATGGGCGAGCCTTTTGATAATTCAGATGCAGTATTAAAAAGTATTGAAATTCTTACCTCGGATTGGGGTTTTGGATGGAGCCCCAGAAGAATCACCGTTTCCACTATTGGTATTACTCCCGTTGTCAGTAAATTTCTCGAAAAAACCTCCTGCCATCTTGCTATAAGCATGCATACTCCATTTGAGGAGGAACGGGCAAAACTGATACCAATCGAGAAAGTTTATCCCATAAGGGAAGTCATCAAAAAGGTTAAGGATTTTGAGCCAGGAAAGCAACGAAAAATCTCCATTGAATATATCATGTTCAAAGGCTTAAATGATACACCACGTCATGTCAACGAATTGGCCAGGTTGCTGAGCGGGGTCAGGTTTCGTGTAAACCTGATCCGTTTTCATGCAATCCCCGGATCTGATCTTACTGAAACTCCAGTAAATGATATGGAAGAATTTCGGGATAAATTGAATGCAAAAGGGATTATTGCCACTGTTCGCAGGTCAAGAGGGCAGGATATTGCTGCAGCATGTGGATTACTCTCAACGGTGAATCGTGAATTGCAAACTGATTGAAAGGGAACTGAGAAATATTCCTTCCATTAATATTCCCATAGGTAACTTTGTGTAAAAAAAATGACAGTATTCAATTCTTTCTAAAGTCAATAACTATTCAGAAGTTTCTGTTGCAGTCTCTTTATCAAGCGGCCTGTAATTGACCCCTAAAAGATCCAGTCTTTGTAAATGACCTTCCAACCGGTTCAAAAAATTATCATAATTCCTTTTATCTTTC
>JAUWMO010000213.1 GCA_030613125.1 Bacteroidota bacterium
AAATAGAACTAAGATTAATGGCACATATGAGTGGCGATGAGGCCATAATAAAGGCATTTCAGCAAGATGAGGATATACATATTGCGACAGCATCTAAAATTTACAATGTTCCAGTAGAAGATGTTACCAGAGAAATGAGAGGACGGGCAAAGACAGCAAATTTTGGAATTATTTATGGTATTTCTTCTTTCGGTTTATCCCAACGGTTAAATATTTCCCGTACAGATGCCCGTGAATTGATCGATGAGTATTTTAAAACATATCCCGGTGTAAAGAAGTATATGGATAAAAGTATTGGTATAGCACGCGAAAAGGGCTATGTTGAAACTCTTATGGGTAGGCGGAGAATATTAAAAGATATTCACTCAAGGAATTCTGTTGTGAGAGGTATGGCTGAGAGAAATGCCATTAATGCACCAATACAGGGCTCTGCAGCCGACATCATCAAGCTGGCTATGGTGCATATCCACCAAAAAATTAATGCCGGTAAATTTAAAACTAAAATGATTTTACAGGTACATGACGAATTGGTTTTTGATGTTTTAAAACCAGAATTGGAAGAGATTCAGGAAATAGTAATTAATGAAATGGAAAATGTGATATCTTTAAAAGTACCTCTGAAAGTTGATTATGGAGTTGGAAACAACTGGCTGGAAGCACATTAATTAGAGTCTTCGTGGCTAAATATTCTTACTACAAAGGCACAAAAACACTCAGATATCACGAAGTTTAACTCGCGAATTTAAACTTAAGCGTTAAGTTATTATAAAATTTTAAACGGATGAAAGTTAAAGTTTTACTTTTTGGAATTTTAATGTCTGAATCCGGTAAGCAGGAGGTAGAAGTGGAAAATGTGAAGACTGTTACCGAATTAAAAGAAAAATTAATGAAGGAGTTTCCGGGTTTTTCGGGATACCAATACCAGGTATTTGTGAATCATAAGCAAATATTGGGAAATGTTACATTTAAACCGAATGATGAAATAGCCCTGATTCCCCCTTTTGCCGGAGGGTAAAAATTAGTTTTTAAAATCTGTATCCAATCAATGGTAAGCCTTTTTTTTATGACAAACTCCTGTTTTGTGAAACGCATGACCCAGAACCACTAATTCTGAATTTTAAAACTACTGTAGACAGTGTATCTGTTTAGTGCAACGCATGACCCAAATTCAACAAACACTAGGTGCTAATAGGCTATTTATTAGGCGGTTAAAATTTTGATACTTTTGCCTTTCACAAAACAGGAATGATATTTCGCCCGCTAACGGGGCTTATAGATGCTATATTGCAGTGAAAAGGGCGTTGCCCTATTCTAACATAATTTGCACGTATTACGTAATATATATTAATGTATAGGATTATTATTCAATCATATACATAGGTATTAATACGTATTATAATAGGTATTTTAATACGTATTTTATTAATTCCGCCTTAACTTTCACGCCCAGGATTATTATCATAACACTTCCAGGTCTCAGGGACGTTGGAAGGTTATTACACTATGCAGACCTGCCAGTCGTGCCTGGCGGCAGTCAGGAGATCTAAGGTCCTGGCAACATCGGAAAAGTATAACGAACCTCCCGGTTCGTTAATCGATCCGGGAGGATCGATCTACAAGGCCATCCCACAACAGTAACCCAGATAGATATCCGTTGGATGTCCTCAGCGGTGAAAAAATATTTGTCACGAAAAATGTGTTTTTGTTACGCTAAGTTTCGCGGAGGCACTTCAGAAGCTCCAAAGCTCCGAAGGAGTCCCTGTGGGAGAATCCCTACGGGAGAATGCCCGCCTGACTGACGTATTCGGGCAGGCCTTTGGCAAGAGTGTGCCTGACTTAGGCTTTACTTTGCATTATATTATAATTCATTTATTATAGGAATCACCCCGAAATTATACATTTTTGTCGTTTTTCAGGGTTTTTCTATGGATGGTTATCAATGAATTATACTAATTCAAAATTAGATTTCTTGTGCTTTTCTTACCCTACGCCTTCCGCCCAGCACCTTGTGCCTTGTGCCTTGTACCTTGTGCCTTGTACCTTGCACCTTGTGCCCTCCGCACCTCACTCACTATTATAATTGGACCGAAAGCCCCAAATTTAGCATCCCTTTATAACCATACCCAAGTTCAACAAACCCACCAATAGTTCCACCAAAACGTATCCCTAATACATTTAGGTGACCAGCAAATTGTCCGCTGTTACCAAAATCTTCTTCACCGTCATTCTCAACATAGTGATATTTTGCAAATGTATAACCAACACCAATGCCTGAGTACATCTGGAATGTCTCTTTATCTATATAACGAAAACTGGTAAGAATTGCCGTTGAAAGAAATTGTCTTTCCAACTTGCCAATAAGAATTGGATCATTATCATCCCTGGTTTTAACATCATTTTTAATTTTCTGGTATATACCATCTATTCCAATCGTAAGCCTTTTTACCGGAGAGAATCTGTAACCTAAAGAAAAAGCACCGGAACCACTTTTATATACTGTATTTACATAACCTACACTTAGAATAGCTACAGTAAGATTCACAGTAATTTCTCTCAGGGCATAGTGCGTAATCATCCCGTAACCAATAGTAATATCATGTTTTTTTTCTTGCGCTGAAATGATATTTGGGAAGATCAATACAAGACTAATTATAATTGCTAACTTTTTCATATTAAGTGTTTTTATTTGTTTTTATATTTTTCAATTAAGTATTTTAGTTGCTGCTTTAAGAAATAATGAAGAATCCTTTGTTTATTTTTATTATCTGGATGATATACTGAGGTATACGTACTATTCACATTTAGTGTTACAAATATGATATTTATTTGGTTTTTTAATTTGATTAATCAGATGAATGAAATGGTAAAATATCCTGAAGGATTGATGGATAATATTTTGTTTTGAATAAATTGAAAGTAAATTTGTTAACCTCTACAATTCAGAAACCTTAATTAACTTTTACATAAATGCTATTTCACTACTCAAATTTTAAAGTGGAAATCAAAAACCTGAAGTTTACCACTGAAGATAGCATGATATTCCCTAAAACAGCGATTATTTCATTATTGGATGAAAATGATCATGTAATGGCAGTAGAGCTGCTTGGTCATTTAGAAACTGATAAGATCTATGAAAGGATTGAGAATGAGGAGGATATCAATCTGGATTACTGTTACGTAAATAATTTTTCTTTATCGATTTACCGTGATAACCGTAATTTGGATAAAAAAACTTATGTATCTCTTTCTTCCTTTTCGGCTCAGAATGCATTTTTTGATTCAAAATTCGGAGTTGATTTTTCATTTGCACATTTCCGGGATTGAAGGATTTACAGGTCTTTTTATGATGTCATATTTCACAGTGGCGTTCGTAAGGAAAATATTGCGTTAACTTTGTATAATCAAACAAATAATAAATTTGAAATCATGAAGAGGATTCTTCTGTTTTTGTCTGTATTTTGTTTTTTACAAGCCCCTGGCGTAAAATCCCAGGTCTTAATTGGATTGCTTTTTGGTGACAAATTAAACAGTGAAAAGCTGGAATTTGGTTTTAACCTGAGTGGGAATTTTACAACGCAGAGTCAGGTGGATAATGATAGCTACGGAAGAGGACTTGTCCTTGGCCTGTATATTGACTATAAGTTTGCTGAGAATTTTGTTCTGGCATCTTCTCTACTTTTCAAATCACCAAAAGGGATAAAGC
Organism: Bacteroidota bacterium; assembly: GCA_030613125.1. Lineage (GTDB taxonomy): Bacteria > Bacteroidota > Bacteroidia > Bacteroidales > VadinHA17 > JAUWMO01. Next base: position 3,704 of record JAUWMO010000213.1, read on the forward strand.
AGTTCGGAGCTGAAGAGTATTTTTATTCTTTGCCGGATACTATATGGACAAATTCAAGCTCAGCCAGGAAACTAAAATATATTGAGCTGCCTTTGGTAGTGCAGTACCGGCCTGTTCCTCAATTCGGAGTTGGACTGGGAATTGATCTGAGTTTAATGACTAAGGTTGAAGATACTTTTACGCATAATGTGGATGATTGGGATATAGTAGCCAAAAAGTCTGTAACAAACTTCTTTAATAGATTTGATGTAGCATTGGCAGCAGGATTAAACTATCATTTTAAAGGTAATCCCGGGGTTCAGATAAGGTTGAATTATTATTTGGGTTTGATAAATGTTTACAAAGAGTCTACTAACCGTACAGGATACAATCGTACTATCCAGCTGGGTGCGATGATCCCCATTAAAACCGGTGTCAAGAAGAAAGATAAATGATTTTTTCAGTCTTATGAAGCCATATATTTTTCTGCTAATCTAAAGGTTTCTGCAGTTAAGGAAATCGTTTCACCGCTTAGATACTAAGATGCTAAATGATAGAGCCACAAAGATTTGTGAGACAGCCCCTTATCCGGATATATTGTTATGATTTCTGATCCTGTTGATCTATGTTAACTACTCAGCATCTTCATTTTTTTCCAACAGGCCAGGCCTGAGTTTACGAGTGCGTTCTAACGATTTTTCAAATCGCCATTTCTCAATTTCCTTTGCATTTCCGGACAGGAGAACGTCCGGAACCTTCAAGCTTTCATAATCAGCCGGACGGGTATACACCGGAGGGGCAAGCAGGTTATCCTGAAAAGAATCGGTGAGTGCGGATGTTTCATCAGAGATAACTCCGGGGATAATACGGACAATAGCATCAGTAATAACTGCGGCAGCAAGCTCCCCACCTGACAATACATAATCACCTATTGAAATTTCACGTGTTATCAGGTGATCACGGATCCGCTGATCTACTCCCTTATAATGCCCGCAAAGTATAATCATATTTGTTATGGAAGAAAGTTCATTAGCCAGCCTCTGGCTGAATGGAATACCATCAGGGCTTGTATATATTATCTCGTCATAATTTCTTTCAGATTTTAACGATTCGATAACCCTGAATACTGGTTCAACCTTCATGACCATACCGGCTCCACCTCCAAATGAATAGTCATCAACACTTTTATATTTATCAGTGGCAAAATCCCTTAAATTGTGAAAATATATTTCAACAAGTCCTTTTTCCTGAGCTCTTTTTAAAATGGAATGGCTAAGTGGACTTTGAATGAGTTCTGGAAGGACAGTAATTATATCGATCCTCATTGATTACCTTTTTTAGATTTTTTCTTTGTTTTTTTTTTTGGATTTTCCTCTGTAGTTTCGTGAGATTCGGGAAACAGTTTATAAAATAAAAAATTTTGCACAAGCCGGTCGCCTGGAAAGTAATCTCCCATTAGTTTATATCTGGCTATTTTTTCAGGTATATCATAGCTTATTTCAAATCGGCCCGCGGACCAGTTTTTTACATATGTAGATATCGTTTCATCCGCTTCCCTGTAGTATTCCCTGTAATAATAGCCTTTACCACCGGCTACCCACACACAATTGGATTCCAGATCTTTACCATTCAGATCGTAAGAATTAAAACTGTCTCCCTTTTTCATTATTGCGATATCAGTTGTAGATTGATCGTATTTCCTGTGAATTAGCCTTTTATCTTCATATTGCGAAACGATAGATTCCATTTTCCATATTCCTTCAATAGGATCAAGAACATCAATATTATCGCCAAAATATTTTTCAAAATCTTCTTTTGACCTGTATTGAGAAGAGTCAGGGATGGGTTCCTCCTGACCATTGATTATATTTACACCATAAAAATTAAGACCTCTCTTTACTTTTTCAATCACGTTAATTTTGTAAATGTTCCTCCTCAATTTTGGAAACCAAATCTGAAATTCCAGATCCTCAGTAAAATTACCAACCTTTTGCTTCTTAGGGCATATCTTAATATTTTTTGCCACTACCATATACATCATATCTCTGGTTCCCTCAGGTATGATATGGAATGTTTTTTCAGCACAGATCCAGGCTTCCCCACGGGGATGATAATAAAAATCAATAATTGTGTAAAAGTCTGTAATTTCTACCTTCTTGATAAAAATATCTCTCACATCCTGTTTTTCAACTTCAGGAAAGATGGTCACCTGTGCGGTTCCGGAAAAGGAAAGCAAGATTATATGCAAGATCAGAAAGCAATATCTCATTTGAACTGATGAGTTTTCACATAAAGTTAGAAAAATTTGGTTAAATCAGTGAGACTATGATTTTAAAAGTCGAAGACGCATTAACCCGAATTATTCATCACAATAGGATAATTTATGATGAATAATGGGTCAGGAAGTTTCTATTTCAATTAAAAAAGCTATC
>JAUWMO010000052.1 GCA_030613125.1 Bacteroidota bacterium
GGTTAATACGTGAATAGTCGAAAGTTGAAGAGTGCCCGCCCGTACCGAACGTCCGCCCGACTGAAGCCCTGCCCGAATGAATTCGTTCAGGCGGGCATTCGGACGGGGTACGTTCGGGCGGGGAAAAGTCTAAGAGCGAAAATATTTCCCTTTTTTCATCATGTTTTAATCTTTTAAACAAATTGTATCCCAGATAAATAGCTGACGGTATTTTACTCCTTCTAAATTGGGTATAAATTAAATAACTATACAAACCTGCGTAAATACATACAACCTATATAAGGAATTCTAACATGTATCTGAGGATTATATCATATACATTTCCACGTTTATTCAAAGTTTGCTAATATTGTATAATTAACTTATTATCAGAAAATACTTCCAAAAAAACGGATAGGATAAGGTTGAAATATTAAATAAAGGATATGAAAATATGAGTAAAAGTAAAATTTCAGATGCCGTTAAAAGTGGGCGCACTTTGGTATCTGATGGTGCATGGGGCACATTCCTTCAGAAAAAAGGTCTGCAGCCCGGAGAATGTCCGGAACTATGGTGTATTGATCGTTCCGATGATGTTTTGGACATTGCGAAAAGTTATATCGATGCCGGCGCTGATATGATTGAAACGAACAGTTTTGGTGGCACTATTTTCAAATTAGAGCACTATGGACTTGCCGACCGCGTAAGCGAAATAAACGAAGCTGCGGCTAAGATCTCACGTAAAGCGGCAGGAGATAATAATTGGGTTATTGCTTCAATCGGACCCACCGGCAAGATGCTTGTCATGGGAGATGTTACTGAAAGTGAACTTTACGAAGGTTTTAAAGAACAGGCCATGGCTCTTGAAGCGGGCGGTGCAGATGCTGTTTGTATAGAAACGATGAGTGCAATTGACGAGGCTATCCTTGCGATTAAGGCCGCCAAAGAAAATACGGATCTGGAAATAATTTGCACTTTTACTTTTGAGCGGACAGTTACGAATGAATACAGAACCATGATGGGAGCTTCGCCAATCGAGGCTATTCAGGCAGCCTTGAAAGCAGGTGCGGATATTATTGGTACAAACTGTGGCAATGGCTTTGAACGAATGATTGATATCGTGAAAGAAATACGTACTGCAGTCCATGATGTCCCTGTCCTTGTCCATGCAAATGCGGGTTTGCCGAAAAATGTTGGTGGTATTGATATTTTCCCTGACACCCCGGAACAAATGGCAGACCTTGTTCCTGATTTGGTTAATGCCGGAACCAACATAATTGGCGGCTGTTGTGGTACCTCACCGGATCATATTAAAGCAATAAAACGAGCTATTGAGAATTTATAATTCATAAAAAAATATCAAAAAAATGTTATTCAACCCTAAATTTTTATCCACAGCAATCGGTAGCGCACCATTTGAAGACCAGGAATATGCGGTAGATGTATTTATATCAACTCTGGATATTCCTTGTTGGCCCCAACTTTCTTATTTTGGATTAAACGAACAAATGGAAGTTCAGTACTCCGAAGGAATACCACGTATCATCATTGATAGAGAAAAAGGCCGCATGTACTTTGATACTTCAGGAGATTACTCGGAAGAATTTGCAGAATTCTATGAAACCTATATGACCGCTATGGATCCTGATGATGGAAGTGGTGATTGTAGTGCACTGGCAATCAGTCCTGACTTTTCCAAAGGAATTTATTCTTTCGAAAAGAGACTTGAGGAAAAAGGTGTAAAGTCAGCGTTTGTTAAAGTTCAAACAACAGGACCTTGCAGTTTTGCACTTACAATAGTTGACGAGAACAAACGCGCAATTTATTATAACGAAGAATTTCGCGATGTGATTGTGAAAGCCCTTGCAATGAAATGCAGATGGCAAATTCAGAAATTTCAGCCTTATGCTGAAAAAGTTATTTGTTTTATTGATGAGCCAATATTATCCGGTTTTGGCAGTTCAACTTATATTTCTGTGAAAAGGGAGGATGTCGTTGAGCATCTTAAAGAAGTTATTGATGCCATTCATGCCGATAACGGTTTAGCCGGTATTCATTGCTGCGGAAATACTGAATGGAGCATCCTGATTGATGCAGGTGTTGACATAGTAAATTTTGATGCTTTTGAATATGGTGAAACGATTGCAATATATCCCGGTCATGTGAAAAAACATCTTGAACAAGGCGGAATTCTCGCCTGGGGAATAGTCCCAACTTCAACTGCCATTAAAGAGCAAACAGTTAATAGCCTGGAAACTCATTTTGAAAAAGTAATGGACAATCTGGCAGCCCGGGGTATTGATAAGCAGCTTATTACTGAACAGGCAATTATTACTCCCTCATGTGGAACAGGTTCAATGGCCCCGGAAGATGCAGATAAAGTATTTGAAATGATTGAATTGTTCACAAAAAGAATGAAAGAGAAGTATAATTATTAAAAGAGAAACACAATTCCGGTTTGGTATTTCGGGATAGAAATTTTTAATATTAAATCATAATGAAGATTGCAATTTCGGGAAAGGGAGGTGTTGGAAAGACCACGTTGGCTGCTGCATTGGCCATACTATTGGCACGTCAGGGTAAAAAAGTATTGGCAATAGATGCAGATGCTGATGCAAATCTTGCCGCCGCACTGGGGCTACAGGAAGCGGAAAAGCATAAAATTATTCCGGTTTCCAAGCAAGTCGCATTAATTGAAGAACGTACCGGTGCAAAAGTTAAACAATACGGACAAATATTTAAACTCAATCCTGAGGTTTCGGACATAGCTGATAATTATGCCACTAAAATTGGAAATATTGCCCTTCTTGTTCTTGGCGCAGTGGAGCAGGGCGGGAGCGGATGTGCCTGCCCTGAAAATGTTCTGATTCGTGCCTTGGTTACCGATCTTATTCTTTATAAAAATGATATACTTATCATGGATATGGAAGCAGGAGTAGAGCATCTTGGCCGTGCTACAGCACAAGGTGTTGATACAATGATAATCGTGGTTGAACCAGGTCAATATTCAATCGACAGCGCTTTTCGGGTAATCCGGATGGCAAAGGAAATCGGTTTGAAAAACATCCGGCTTGTAGCAAATAAAGTGAAGGGAAAAGATGATGAAAATTTTATCCGTAAAACTTTCTCTGATCATAACTTGCTGGGAATCATTCCATATTCTGAAGAAATAAGGCTTTCTGACAGAACAGGGAATTCAATACTTGATCACATTAGTAATGAATTGGTGAGTAACTTTGAAAATATTCTTGATAAAATTACGAAGCGGGATAAATAACTATTTAGAGTCTGTCGATAAAGTCAGTGTTTAGTTCAGAAAGTTTGCTATCAAGGCTTGCGCAGCCCGAAAAATGTGAGTTTACTACTGTAAATGACCATTTTGAGGGCAAGCATAACGCAGATAGCGGACTTTATGGACAAACACTATTTAGTCAGAATCAGTGATGGATGCAGCGGACATTAAAGTATTTATTATGTTATGAGTTATTTAATTGCAATCTCAGGAAAAGGAGGGGTAGGAAAAACAACTGTTGCCGGTTTATTGGTTAATCGTTTAATGAAACGAGGTTGCAAACCTGTTTTAGCAATAGATGCTGATCCAAATACATGCCTTGACAAAGTATTAGGTGTAAAAATTGAGAAAACAATTGGAGGTATACGGGAAGATGCACGTGAAATTGCCGGGAAAGGAATGGCGAGTGGGATAGCCAAACGGGAACTATTGGAGATGAAGATTGAAGAAAGCCTGGTTGAGGCAAATGATTTTGATTTAATTGCAATGGGACGTCCTGAGGGCCCAGGTTGTTATTGTTATGCAAATAATGTATTAAGAACAACGATTTCAGAGATTTCCAATCATTATCCTTATGTGGTGCTTGATAATGAAGCCGGATTGGAAAATTTATCCCGGAGAATCATTCAGGAAGTTGATTTGCTCATTATGGTAACTGATCCTTCCAGATCCGGACTTGAAACCGTTAACCGGTTATATCATTTATCCAGGGAAATGGAAATTAAGTTTAATCGGCTGGTAATAATCGTAAACAAGCTTCGCAACGATAAATTACCCGATTCGGTTTCATCCCTTAAAATGTCGACCGGAGCCGACTTGGTGGTTGGACTTTCTGAGAATACAGAGATTGCCGAATTTCAGGAAGATGGTAAGAGCCTGAAATTACTGTCAAATGATAATCCGGTTTCCAAACGCTTAGACGAACTTCTTACAGAATTGCATATAAAAAAACAAGAATAAGAACATAGTTTCACAAATTGATTAAAAAAGGGAATTAAGAACATAACTTTGTAAACTAATTGAAAAACAGTAGATCTGAAAGTTCAAAGGTCAAACCCGATAGCTATCGGGTCAAAATCCAAAATAAATCAATCATAATGCTAAAAGAAGAAAAAAGACTGGAAGATCGGACATGGGATCCTGCTTCACAGGAGATTTTAAGTAAGGCAGAAACAGATTTAATTAATACTTGTTTCTCCCGTGCTGATACACAGAGAAATCAATGTAAGTTTGGAACTTCCGGCGTGTGTTGTCGTATTTGTCACATGGGGCCGTGCCGTATTACAGCAAAATCACCGCTTGGCGTATGCGGTGCAAATGCCGATACTATAGTGGCACGTAATTATTTACGCGAAGTTGTCGGAGGTGTGGCCGCACATTCTGATCATGCCCGTCATATTGTATTTCTGCTTAAGAAAGTTGCAGAAGGGAATGGTGGCGGTTACCAGATTAAAGATGAAAGGGCCTTGCGTAAAGCTGCCCGTGATTACAATATTGAAGAAACCGGCCAACCCAAGGCAAAAGTGGCATTAGAATTAGCAAATCTTTTTTTAGGTGAATTCACCTCTCAGGAGGAAAGACTCAAAACATTGAATTTAGCGCCGGTTATTCAGCAAAATATTTGGAAACAAAATAACGTGGCGCCATTAGGGATTGACCGTATGGTTGTGGAAGCAATGCATCGTACACACATTGGGGTGGACCATGATTACAGGAATTTGCTTTTGGGCGCTTTTCGTACGGCACTTTCTGATGGTTGGGGTGGGTCCCGTATAGCTACCATCGTCTCCGATATCATGTTCGGAACGCCTTCACCTGTCCGTAGTACAGCTAATCTTGGTGTTTTAGGAAAGAATACTCCAAATATTCTTGTACACGGTCATGAACCGGAGCTCTCAGAAATGCTGGCAGTAGCAATAAATGATCCGGAAATTAAGGAATATGTTAAATCTGCAGGTGCTGAAAGTGTTACCCTGGCCGGAATTTGTTGTACGGCAAATGAAATATTAATGAGACACGGAATCCCTGTGGCCGGGAGTTTCCTGCAACAGGAACTTGCTATTATTACTGGTGCGGTTGAAATGATGATTGTTGATGTTCAATGTTGTATGCCCAGTCTTCCGGATGTTGCTAATTCGTACCATACCGAAATTGTTTCTACTCTTGACATAGCAAAGACAATTGGTGCAACTCATATCCCTTTTGATACAAGAAATGCACTTAAATCGGCAAAAGAACTTATAAAACGGGCTATTAACAATTATAGAAATCGTGATCCGAAGAAAGTAGCTATTCCTTCTGCTAAAAATCCCCTGATCGGTGGTTTTAGTGTGGATGCTATCAAATATATGTTAGGTGGAAGTTTCCGTGCTTCATTCCGACCGCTAAATGATGCAATTATTGCTGACCGGATAAAAGGTGTAGTAGGAATTGTTGGATGTACTAATCCCAATACCAAAGTGGATGAATACACTATCATACTTACAAGAGAATTGATAAAACGCAATGTGCTTGTTCTAAAGACTGGCTGTACAGCTCTTGCTTCTGCCAAAGAAGGTATGATGACACCGGAAACTGCTTTGGAAAAAGCCGGCAAAGGACTCAGAGAAGTCTGTGAAGCTGTGGGTATGCCTCCAATTTTGCATATGGGAAGCTGTGTAGATAATACACGAATTTTAGAAGCAGCAACGGAAGTTGTATTTGAAGGTGGGCTTGGTGACGAAATTTCAAAAATTCCTGCAGTAGGTGTTGCTCCCGAATGGATGAGTGAAAAAGCGGTAGCGATTGGAAGTTATTTTGTTGCTTCAGGGATTGATGTTATTTTGGGTAATCCCTTTAATATTTCGGGTTCAGAGAATGTCACGCGATTTTTGAATAAAGAAACCAGAAAAATCTTTGGTGCCTCATTTCATGATGTAGCCGATCCTTATAGTGCTGTTGAAAAAATTATGGAGCTACTGAACGCTTCCAGGAAAAAACTGGGCATTACTAAAAAACCGGAAAGAAAACTATTTGATATGGATGACAGGAGGAAAATCCATGTCTAAAATAATTTGTGATAGTGCAATAGTAGGTGCAGCACAGTGGATCGCTTCAGCAGAAAAAAAACTGGATGAAGCTATTAAGTTAAAAGGTGAAAATTGTGAAGTCGGGTTTCCTGATACTGCATATTATCTTCCTGTAATTTACTCTTTTACCGGAGAAAAAACGGAGACCTTAGGTGCTTTACATTACATACTCAACAAAGCGAAGGAATTACTGCCCGGTCGTCCTTCAAAGGAAGTTTGGCTTCCCTATTTGGGGAATACACTTGACGCCGGTGTGGCCGCCCTGTTTGCCTGTGAAATTATTGAGGCATGTAAATATATTATCGGGCCTGCGCCTGTAAAAGGGATCTGGTTAGGTGCTGCCAGTGACAATATAATGCGTGAACGGGGCATTGAATTTGTCGACGGTTCTGCTCCTGGTTTTGCTGCTATTACTGGTGCCGCCCCTAATAACGAAATCGCAGTTAAAATTGCCAAAGAACTTCAGCAGAAAAACCTTTATATTTTTATGGGTGGGTGTACCGATGGTAAACAATTTGCCGAGCAGTTGGCTGAAGAAGGAATTCAATTGGGATGGGAAACACGCCTCGTACCTTTCGGTTCGGATGTTTCTGCGTTGATTTATGCACTCGGTTTTGCCAATCGTGCTGCATTATCTTTTGGAGGTGTTAAACCTGGCGATTTTAAGGCAAATCTTAAATATAACAAAGAGCGGATATTTGCTTTTATCCTTACATTCGGTGAAGTAACACCCGATAAATATGCAGCAGCAGCCGGTGCGATCAATTATGGTTTTCCTGTAATTGCGGATACTGATATTCCTGAGATTCTACCAACAGGAGTTTGTACATATGAGCACGTTGTATCTCAGGTGCCTTATGAATCTACTGTTGAAAGGGCATTAGAGGTGCGAGGCTGTAAAGTCAGAATCACAAAAGTACCCATTCCGGTTCCCTTCGGACCCGCTTTTGAGGGAGAGCGAATCCGCAAAGAGGATATTCATGTTGAATTTGGCGGGTCCAGGACTACTGCTTTTGAATTTGTTACTTCTGTGGAAATAGATGAAATAAACGATGGAGAAATTGAAATAATCGGACCGGATATTGATACTGTCGAAGAAGGAACTGCTTTACCATTAGGCATATGGGTTGAGGTTGCCGGAAGAAAGCTGCAGACGGATTTCGAACCTATTTTAGAGCGTCAGATCCATCACTTTATAAATTGTGCCGAGGGTATCTGGCACATGGGACAGCGTGACATTGTATGGACTCGCGTTTCCAAAACCGGATTTATAAACGGATTGCGTTTAAAACATTACGGGGAAATAATCCACTCAAAACTTCTTTCTGATTATCCGGCAATTGTCGATAAAGTAAAAGTAACCTTAATTACAGATAGAAAGGAAGTGGAAAAACGAATTGCATTTGCCCGAAAAATCTATGACGAACGCAACCGCCGTATTGAAGCAATGACAGATGATTCGGTTGAGATATTTTACTCCTGTTTATTATGTCAATCATTCGCTCCAAATCATGTTTGTATTATTACACCCGAACGGTTAGGTTTATGTGGTGCATACAATTGGCTGGACGGCAAAGCTGCTCACGAAATAGATGAAACCGGACCAAACCAACCTGTGAAGAAAGGCAAATGTATTGATCCCGTGAAAGGCGTATGGGAAGGCGTTGATGATTATGTTTATAAAAATAGTCATAAAGCTGTATCAAGTTTTTGTGCATATTCAATTATGGACAGACCAATGACCAGCTGTGGGTGTTTTGAAGCAATTTGTGCTTATGTACCTGAATTTAATGGAGTAATAGTTGTAAATCGGGAATATACCGGAGATACTCCGGTTGGTATGACTTTTGCCACTTTAGCAGGAAATGTTGGCGGAGGACAACAAACACCTGGTTTTATGGGAGTAGGAAAGGTTTTTCTGACTTCAAAGAAATTCCTGCATGCAGAAGGTGGATTCAAACGCCTGGTATGGATGACTAAAGAATTAAAGGAACTGTTAGGGGAAGATCTGAAAAAACGATTTGATGAGCAGGAGGTGCCAGATTTATTAGATAAAATTGCAGATGAAACGGTATGTGTTGAGATTAAGGAGATTCATGATTTTCTGGAAAAAGTAGACCACCCGGCTCTTAAAATGGAAGATATGTCGGTTTTCTCTGAACCGGATACAGCGAAAGATGTGGATTCAGAAGAAGATATTATCAAGGATGAAAAGATTATACAAGGTAAACCGGAAGAAATTGCTTCACAACCTCAGGTTGATGATGAGATGCAAATAACTCCTGAACTAATCAACCAGATTAAAGAACAAATTACACAAGAAATCAAGAAAGAACTTAAAACTTCCATTACACATGAAGTGGTTCGGGAAATCATCGGGACATTGAGTCAAAAGTTCCTTGGTGAAGAAATTACAGTAACAGAAGAAACTGCCTTACCGGTACCAACCAAAGAAAAGGAAGTTTATAAAAAAGTTGATGTTATTCCTCAAGGCCCGCCAGCTGAAGAGAGTATAAGGGAAATAAAGTCATTTAAAATTCCAAAAGAATCATGTGAGGTTCCTGTTTGGCGAGTTAAATTGGGTGCAACGAAAAAAGAAGGAGGAACGCGTGGCCAAACCTATATTGTAGGAGGGACTACCTGTATGCCTTTTCATCTTTGGGAGGGTGAAATGCCCAACCGTCCCCTTGTAGCAATGGAAGTTTTTGACATAATAAGCGGAAAATATCCTGGAATACTAAAAGAAATTTATGGTGATTTGTTATATAAACCAGCCAAAATGGCTAAGGTATGTGTTGAAAAATATAATGCCGATCTGATCAGTGTCCGGCTTGAAGGAACACATCCTGAAAAGGGGAACCGGAGCCCGGAGCAGGCCGTGGAACTTGTCAAATCGGTATTGAAAGCTGTTGATGTTCCTCTAATTATTACCGGACATAGTAATTTTGAACGGATTAACGAAATTATGAAAGCAGTTGCTCAGGCATGTGCCGGGGAAAACCTTCTGTTAAACTGGGTTGAACAAGATAACTACAGAACAATTGCCGGTACGGCTTTAGGTTATGGCCATTCAATTGTTGCTCAAAGTCCTATTGATGTAAATATTGCCAAACAATTGAATATTCTTTTAACCAATATGGATGTTAAAAAGGAACAAATTGTTATGGATCCAATGACAGGAGCCACAGGATACGGTATTGAATATACGTATTCGGTAATGGAACGTATTCGTTTGACCGGCTTAAATGGCGACGAAATGCTTGCCGGACCAATGATCGTATCTCCGGGACAGGAGTGTGCAAAAATCAAAGAATATAAGGCTCCGGAATCTGATTTCCCGGAATGGGGGGATTTAACTAAACGTGCTTCTACCTGGGAATTAGTTACTGCTGTAAACCTGTTATATGCAGGTGCTGATATCCTTATTATGTATCATCCTGAAGCAGCCATGGCAACAAAAAGTACGATTTTTAAACTTATGGAAAACAAAATCAAATAATAAATGGCATTAACAGGTCTTCAAATTCAGAAACTTCTGCCGAAAACCAATTGTAAGGAATGCGGCTCAAATACTTGCCTGGCATTTGCAATTAAGTTGGCAGGCAAAAAAATAGATTTATCAGAATGTCCTTATGCATCGGACGAACTAAAAGAAATTTTAGGGGCGGCAAGTGAACCTCCGGTTAAAAAAATTGAATTAGGTGCTGAAAAAGAATTACAATTAGGAGAAGAAACAGTATTATACCGGCATGATAAAACATTTGTTCATCAGACATTGCTTGCGATTAATATTAACGATACCGATGAACCGGAATACATTGATAAAACGCTTACTTCTGTTAAAGATTACAGCCTGGAACGAGTGGGTGAAAAAATAAGCATTGACATGGTTTCAGTTACTCAAAAAGGTGGTGATCCGGAAAAATATGTTGAATTAGTCAGGAAAGCCTGGGAAACACTTAAAATACCTTTAATACTTCGGAGTGCTGATATCAAAACTATTACTGCAGCTGCAGAAGCAATAAAGGGATCCCACAGTGTTCTGGCTTCGGCAACCATGGAAACAGCAGATGAATTAAGGCAAATTGCTTCCTCCAATGAGCATAATCTCGTTGTAACTGCTCCAAATCTTGACGAGCTGGTTGCTCTTACTGATAAAGTAAAAAAAGATGGTTTTAATGACCTGATACTTCAATTTCAAACACATTCACTTGCAGAACAGTTACAGGCTAATTCAATTGCCAGACGGATAGCTTTGAAGAAAAACTTTAAACCACTTGGTTATGCAAGTATAAAGTTTTTGGAATCAGGAGATTTTACAGATGATACGATACTGGCTTTAAACGAAATCACCAAGTATGGAGGCATCTGTGTTTTCCCTTCCTTTGATCCCGCCCAACTTGTTTCTCTCATGACACTGAGGTTGAATATCTATACCGATCCGCAAAAGCCTATCCAGGTTGATCCGAAAGCTTACCCTGTAGGGGAACCTAAGGCTGACTCACCGGTATTCCTAACTACTAATTTCTCCCTGACATATTTTATTGTTTCCGGAGAAATAGAAAATTCCGGGATATCTGCATGGTTAGTTGTTCCTCAATGCGAAGGCATGAGCGTATTGACTGCCTGGGCAGCAGGTAAATTTTCAGGTTCGTATATCGCTAAATCGATCAAAGAAATGGGGTTTGAGAACCAGGTTACCACCCGTGAAATAGTAATTCCGGGTTATGTCGCTCAAATCAGTGGCGAATTGGAAGAAAGTTTGCCAGGCTGGAAAGTAATTGTAGGTCCGCAAGAAGCTACCGATATTGAAAGTTTTGTGAAGGTTAAATTTGGTTGAAAGAATAAAATTGGGAGAAATAAAAATTATGCCTAAAATCACATTCCTCCCTTCAAAAAAAATAGTGAATGTCAGGCCGGGTACCGAACTGCTTGAAGCGGCTTTAAAAGCTGATGTTGAAATACCGGTATCCTGCGGAGGGAATGGCACGTGTGGTAAATGCCTTGTCAGAATTGATTCCGGCGAAGTTGATTTTACAAGTTCAGGAATACTATCAATAATCGAAATTAGTGAAGGATATGTTTTAGCATGTAAAACCCGGGTATTGGACAAACCCATTAAGGTTTTTGTGCCGGAACAAATTGAGGATAAAGAAGGTAAGTTTACGGATACGTATGATGATATTGGCCTGGTAAGGCAGGAATTATTCCCAAAGAATTGGCAGTTTGACCCTCTGGCTGTTAAATGGGTAGTTGATGTACCACCACCCAAACCAGAAGACGGACTTTCAGACCTTGACAGATTAACCCGGCGTCTTCAATTGGAATGGGGGAAGAAAGAGTTTGTTTTTCCTCTCTCGATAATACGTCAACTTGCCGATACATTGCGATTGGAAAACGGAAAAGTAACCGTGACCCTGATAAGGGAATCTGATCGTTATCATATTGTTGGAATTGAGCCTGGTGACAGCACTTTCAGACATTATGGTATTGCTATTGATATAGGAACAACAACTGTGGCTGTTCAATTGGTTTTTCAGCCTCTTGCAAAATCAATTGCTACAAGAACGGATTACAACGATCAAATAAAATGTGGATTGGATATTATTAGCCGTATTAATTATGCCAAACGTCCGGAAAGACTTGCAGAATTAAGACTTCTGGTATTGAAAACCATAAACAGGTTAATAAAAAAAGCTAGTGCAAGCCAGAAAATAAAGACAGAAGAAATCTGTAATGCTGTCATTTCAGGTAACACCACAATGATCCATCTGTTGTTAGGACTTAACCCGGATTACATCCGGCTTGATCCGTATACTCCAACCATCCTAAATACTCCAAATTTATCGGCTGTTGATATTGGGATAGATATCAATCCCAAATCGTGGATTTTTATTTCACCCGGAGTCGGAAGTTATGTGGGCGGTGATATTACAGCAGGTCTTTTATGTACCGATTTAGCCTCAGATACAGAGGATATCAATCTTTTTATAGATATTGGAACCAATGGCGAGATCGTTGTTGGGAATTCTGATTTTCTTATGGGCTGTGCCTGTTCTGCAGGTCCGGCTTTTGAAGGAGGGGGGATTAGAGATGGTATGAGAGCTTCCCTGGGTGCGATTGAGAGGGTAGAGATAGATCCGGAAACCGGCATAGCCAGCTATTCAACTATTGGCAATGTGAAACCTCGGGGAATTTGCGGAACCGGAATGATTTCCTTACTGGCTAATCTGCTTCTGACCGGTTGGATTGATTCCGCAGGTAAACTTAACAGGACCAGAAAATGCCGGGCAATTTCTGTTTCCGGAAGACATGCAGTTTATACCGTTGTACCATCGGAGGAAAGCGATACTTTGAAATCCATCATAATTTCTGAACTGAATATTGAAAATATTATCAGGGCAAAAGCTGCTATATATTCAGCCAGTTCTCTTCTGCTTGATCAAATCGGGATCAGGTTTGAGGATATTACAAACATATATATCGCCGGAGGATTTGGACGATTCCTGGATTTGAAAATGGCAACTGTTATTGGCTTAATCCCTGATTTGCCATCTGAAATATTCAAATATATCGGGAATGCTTCGCTCATAGGTTCATATATGATTTTAGTTTCACAAGATTACAAAGAAAAGCAATTGAAACTTGCTAACCGAATGACATATATTGATTTAGGTAAAGATCCGAATTACATGGATAAATATACAGCTGCTCTTTTCTTACCTCATACCGATATGGCTTCATTTCCCTCTGTAAAACCGCTGATGAAAATTAAAATTTAAATTCTGAAAGATCATGGTAAGATGCCCGGGACAGGATCAAAGGCTTTGGAAACCGGAAGACATTTTTGATGTCAGGTGCCCAAATTGTAAGCATGAAATTGAATTCTGGAAAGACGAACCTTACCGGGAATGCCGGAATTGTAAAAAGATAATCAGGAATCCCCGACTTGATATTGGTTGTGCTGAATGGTGCAAATACAGCAAGGAATGCTTGCCTGGGGAATTGATTGATAAGTAATCGTCCGATTTCTTCAGATTGTTTATTGAAATCATCAAAAATTTCTTTTGGTATATATACAGTTAAGTTTCTAAATCCAGTTGCCAATGTGATATAATTGTTTGATTGTTATTTACTTTTTTGTAGACTGCCGACTGTAGACTGCCGACTATTACTTATTATTTATGAAATCTGAAAATTAAAGATTTATTGCGAAGCAGCATTTCACTGGGTGAACCCTGTGAAACTATCTTCTAGTTCTCAATAACCTGACATAGTTCTTAAAAAAAAGATCTTCCTTAAAATCTTTAAATCCAAAACCGGAAAGGATCTCCTTCCAGTCTTTTTCAATATAATCAAATGCATATTTGCATTCGATCTTTTTAAAAACAAAACGGTGCAAAAAGGGCATCTTTTTCATATCAAACTCAGCGAAATCCAGAATATTGAATGTTCCTCCTGCTTTAAGATGGTCCCAGGCGTTTTTAATAATAATTTGCCGAACATCATGAGGAAATCCGTGCAATACAAAACTAATAAACACCTTATCGAACTTAACACCCAGGTCGAATGGCTGATCGATTCTCTGCTGTAAAAAACTTGCAAAAGGAAATGCAGAACAGTTTTCTGCAAACTGCTCACCCATAATATCCGAGATATCCATTCCTGTCAGTTTTGCACCTGCATCTGCTGATAAATATTTGCTTATCAGACATGCATTCTTTCCGGTACCACAGCCCATATCCAGTATAGTATCTGCGGGTTGTATTTTCAATTTTGATATTGCATTTTCAATAAAACCATTGTATTTACCAAATGATCCAAACCGCATCATCGCATCGTAATGCCGGGCGGTAAAGGGTGTAAGTTCTACACCAGAATCAGGATATAATTTTTCCATATTATGTTATTTGTAGCAAATTTAAATTGATCGCAAAAATAATATTCAGCATAGATATTAAAAAATAATCTCACAACATAAATGTTCTGTTGATTTCTTATGTAATAAAAGCTTTAGTTTATCAAAAAATTACTATATAATTATTGTTAATATTGTTAAATTAGCTATCTTACTAATAATTAACAT
>JAUWMO010000026.1 GCA_030613125.1 Bacteroidota bacterium
CTGTATCACACAACTCCACAACAGAAATATCAAATGCTTCAGCATATTTTCCAAGTATCGAGGGATCAAGTTTTTCAAACTGAACAGGTAAAAGATGTTTTTTCACCTTCCTTTTTGAAAAACCAACGTATTGAGCAAGCAAGGGAATGCTCATAATATTTTTTTCCATAAAATATCCTATAGGGCTTAATTTTCCTTCAATAACCTGTCTTTGAGCGTGTGCCACTCTTTCATTAATATCTTCCCATGCCTGTTTTATAGCAGCATTTTTAGGGCCCCAGCCAGTACTGAATACCTGTACATATTTTCCGTTTTCATCAATAGCGTAACAAAGGTCCTCGAATTTCCCTTCCATCAGACCTTCATCTTCCTGAGGTACATCTTTTTTTCTCATCTGATAAAATTTAATTTTTTAACACCAGCCTGGGAAGTTTGCCACTCTGTTATTTCAAGCGACCGAATTTACAAAAAAATCTTTTGTTATCAATTTCGGGAGCTGGTTTACCTTGACAAAATTCAAAATATTTAATCATTAACAAGTGACAATTGTCACAAAACTATTCACTTTAAAATTTTTAAATTTGTTCTCATTCTTTTTACCGAATTTAACTTATACAACCAATGAAAAATACTCCGTTTGCTGAGATACATAAGGGGCTGGGTGCCAGGATGGTTCCTTTTGCCGGTTATCTGATGCCGGTTGAATATTCAGGGATCATTGATGAGCATGTGAATGTACGTGAAAATATGGGTGTTTTTGATGTTTCACATATGGGTGAAATCTGGGTAAAAGGACCAAAAGCCCTTGATTATATTCAATATATTACTTCCAATGATGCTTCTGTTTTGACAATTGGTAAGGTACAGTATTCATGTTTCCCCAACGGGAAGGGAGGCATAGTTGATGATCTTTTGGTATATAAAATTGATGATGAAATATATCTGCTTGTTGTGAATGCAGCAAACCTGGAGAAGGATTGGAATTGGCTTGTGGAGCAGAGTAAGGATTTTGGTTTAATAGTAGACAAAGAGCTGATAAACGCTTCTGAAGAAATCGCCCAATTGGCCATACAAGGCCCAAAAGCGTTAGAAGCCATGCAAAAACTTACATCAGAGAAGGTGACAGGGATGGAATTCTATAGTTTTAGGGTCATTGAATTTGCCGGTATAAAAGATGTCATCTTTTCGATCACGGGATATACCGGGGCTGGTGGGTGTGAAATATATATTCAGAATAATGATGCAGGTAAAATGTGGAATGCAGTTTTTGAAGCAGGTGAGGAATTTGGTGTTAAACCTGCCGGTCTTGGTACTAGAGATACTCTCAGGCTGGAAATGGGATATTGCCTGTATGGTAATGATATTAATGATAATACTTCTCCCATTGAAGCCGGACTGGGATGGATCACAAAATTTAATGAGAACAAGAATTTTATTGATAAAGAATATCTGCTCAGGCAAAAAATGGAAGGTGTATCAAAAAGGCTGAAAGGATTTGTGATGATCGATCGGGGAATCCCCAGGCAGCACTACGAAGTGGTGAATACAAATGGTGAGATAATTGGAGAAGTAACATCAGGCACTATGTCTCCGATGATGAAAAAGGGGATCGGTATGGCTTACCTGAATAAAGGATATTGGAATGAAGGCACAGAGATCTTCATCAGGATCAGGAACAAAATACTGAAGGCTGAAGTGGTAAAATTCCCAATTTTTAAAGGATAGTTATGAGTATTCATAAAGTAGAGGTGTGTTTTTCTCCAGTCCTTTTTCCGGATTATGAAAATAAAGAAGCCAATGTGGTCATTGTTGATGTGCTAAGAGCCACATCAGCTATTATAACGGCCTTTCAAAACGGAGTGGAAAAACTAATTCCGGTAAAAACAATTAAGGAGGCCAGGAAATTAAAACAAAAGGGATATATGGTGGCAGCAGAAAGGGATGGCATAGTCCTGGATTTTGCTGATTTCGGGAATTCTCCTTTTAACTTCACTAAGGAAAAAATTGGAAACAGGACAATTGCCTATAGTACAACCAATGGCACAATGGCTATACATATGGCATCCAAATGTAATAAAGTAATCATCGGTGGTTTTTTGAATATCTCGGCTCTGGAAGAGTGGCTTATTAGTGAACAACGCGATGTTATTATTCTTTGTGCTGCCTGGAAAAATAAGTTCAATCTTGAAGATTCAGTTTTTGCCGGTGCCCTGGCCGAACGACTACTTAAACAATCTTCGTTTTATACAATATGCGATTCAGTTCATGGAGCTATTGATCTATGGAAAATTGCCAGGACCGATCTGGTTGGTTACATCGAAAAAGCAGCCCAGCGAAGCAGATTGAAGAAAAACGGACTTGATGATGTAATTCCTTATTGTTTTACTGAGGATGTGACAAGTGTAATTCCTGTGTTAGAGGGTGAATATTTGGTGGAATTGAAAAATTCAGGAAATTAACCCTGATAAAAGCAATTTAATAGGTCTTATAATATTAATTTCAGGATACGTCAGGCAGTATAAACTTTCTTTTTTTTACAACAGAATCAATTTGCCCGACGCCTGCCAACTATTTTAATTTAATCAAAACTTTATTAATTTCTTAATAATGTGTAGGCTAAAAAGCGTTGCCATCCCGCAGGTTGGCTAAGATTTTTTAGAATGTGTTAGCAATTGTTAATTAATTTCGATATAGTTGTTACCATGATTAATATCAGGAACACTTTTATCATCTAAACTGATTGATTTTACATTTTCCAAATTTTCAATTTCAATAGTAACTTGTTTCCCCCCATTTTTCCATATGTTCATCGATTTAGAAATCGTAGTTGATGTTCCGTCTTTATACTCAATGGTTAGATTTACTGGCAGAGGTAATGCTCTGGCACCCATACGCTTTATGATGGCTTGATTGTCCTGCAATTCGATTCCAAGGTCAGGATAGCCAAAATCCAAAAACCATGCATTCCAGAACCAATTGAAGTTTTCATCTAAAACATCATTCATGGTATAGAATAAATCGAACGGAGTGGGATGTTTTCCCTTCCACCTATGAACAAATTCGTGCAATGCGAACAAGAATTTATCTTCTCCTATCATATCTGCAAAGAGCATAAATGGAACAACCGGTTTAATTAAGTATTGATAAAATGCATTATTCATATCATTTTGCGCGTAAGCATTATAAAGAGAACTGTTATCCTGGGTGGTAACACAGAAATAGTTATATGCAGCATATATTCCAATAGATTTAACAGATCCCCGGGTATTGGTATAAAAATCCATTCCATGCTTATCCCAAAGAAAACGGTTAGTAAAAAATTGCGTAAGCCCCTCATCCATAAAATGATAACGTTTTTCATTGATACCCATCAAAAAGGGGAAGTAATTATGACATATTTCATGAAAGGTCATAAGGGTCAGAAAAACAGTATCCCTGTCATCAGAATTATTAGCAATCATTGGAAACTCCATACCTCCGCTGAGCATGCCATTAAATGTTGTGGCATGACTATAAGGATAATGAATACCCGGGAATACTTCTGATGTATATTTTACTGAATTCTTTGCAATATCGATAACCTGAGGATAAAGCACAGATTCCGGATGATAAGCTGCATCAACGAATATCCTGCGATCACCTATCAAAATACTTGTACCGTCCCATAAGTAATTGGGTGCTGTTCCAAATGCAAAATCGGGAACTTCATTCGCTTCAAATTCCCATATATTACCTACGAGATAATCTTTGTTCAGATCATCCTTTGATAAAATTTCAACTTTTTCATCAGTAGTCCTGGCTTCGTCCAGTCTTTCAATTAAGGAGTTTGTAAAAACCCCCTCCTCATTCGTTAAACTTCCGGTGCCCCATACAAAAAATCCTTCAGGGACTTCTATGGTTACTTTATAATTATTGAAATCATTGTAAAATTCCTGAAGACCTTTATGGAATAACATATAGTCCCATCCCTTCATATTTGGAAAAAACTCCATATCATCGTAAACAGCTATTTGGGGATAGAAATATCCAATAAACCAGGCATTGTCTTTATAATAGCCGGTTCTTCTAAATTCTGGTTCCAAAGGTAGTTTATAACTCCACTCACAGTAAATACTAAGCTTGCTTTTAGATGGCAAAGGGTTTTCCAAAGGAATTGAGAAATTTGTCCCATTTGACATTATCCTATGGCTCTCGAGAGAAATGCCAGTTTCATTTATAATAATAGTATCAAGTTCCACTCCTTCATGAATATTTCCGGGATGAACTTCATCATCTCTTACCGCTCCCTTTTTATATCTGTTTTGATAAAGACGGAGTACAATATTAGTTAAGGTATCTGGGCTTTCGTTGAAGTATGTCACGCTTTCTTTGCCAAAAATCCTTTTTAATGCAGTGTCTAATCGAACAGTAATAGTATAGTCTGCGTGGTTTTGCCAATACATAGGTCCCGGTTTGCCATTTCGGCTACGGGTTTCATTCTTAACAGCATTTTGATAATTGACAGTTTCGTAAAGTTGTGCTTCTTGTGCAGATATAATAATCGGACAAGTAATTACGAGTATTAATATTAATATTCTCATAGCATAAGAATTAATAATTGCCAACGTTGTTATATAATTATATTGTTTTTATTTCTTCTTCAGCATTGGTTTTTTAAGTCAATGTCTTTCAGTTTCTTAGATTCTAAAAACCGATCTAAGGGGCTTTTTATTTTTGCAAGGGAACTTTTTGAATTATGCTTAAGGGAGAAGAAATCAGATAGGCATTTTTCTGCCAACGAGTCTGGTTAAACTGCGTTTTAATGCGGTTTAGCTAATGTTATTATCGGCTGGCGTTTCTATCTTCTATTCAGTATCTTCTGTTTCAGATTCTCCTTCGTCCTCCTCAATTTCTTCTTCTTCATCACCCTCTTCGTCTTCATAGGATGTAGTATTAACTAAGGAAAAATAAACAATTCTCCATTTGTCATTAACTTTTTCCAAAAATTGTACGCTTATATTCTTCCTTATAAATTCACCCTCATTATCATATACTGCTTCATCAAAGATAGCCCAGGCACTTTCTTTGTAGACTTTAATTTTATAATTTGTTTTTACATATTTATATGTACTTGGTTCAGGATTATTCTCAATATATTTCTTATAAAGTGAACTGATTTCTTCCCATCCAACATAATAACTAAAACCTGATTTGCTGGCTGACAACCTGATGTTTGTTGAATCCTCTACAAAGGTTGCAGCCATGCGGTCAAAATCCCTGTCCATAAAACCATTTGTTTCTTCTTCGATAACAGCCTTTATGGCTTCTTTTTCTTTTTCAATGTCAATCTTTTCCTGACAGGAAGTCCCTGCCAATAAAATAAGAGCAAATAATGTCAATCCATACTTTTTCATGATTAAATAGTTTTAAGGTTAATAATGTGATTATAATATATTTATTTAAAACGCTTGCCGATAACTTGATTATACAATTAACTTTTCTTCTAAGATAACGAAATTCTCTGTTTAATGCTATTATTTACAGAAAGTTAAATCCCTCTAAAAGAAAAACCCGACTTCCATCCGAGAAATCTTTATATGATTTCAAAACCAACACTAAGTCTATTAGTGTCACTAATGGACTTTTTTACCTGTCCCTATTTTTTAGCTTCGTTTGGATGAAAACGTAGTCAGGAAAGAATTTACACCCGGAGAACTGTTCTACATTATTTTTTACTCTATTGACTTTATTTATTAAGTTTTATTATTATCGTACAACTAACCATAAATTAAATTCTATTCTCCAATCTGATTCTTTTCCCGATTCAGAATAGAAATATAAACTTAAAGTCATCTTGAAAGCAAGTTGGCAAAAAAATAAAAAATGAAAAGAATAGTGATTATTCCAATAAAATGATTAAAACAGGAAATATTGATGAATACTTACTTGAAATAAGCTATGTAAATTTAGATGGGACAAAACTTGACAGCAGAGGATATTAAAAGGCAAGCCAACCTGACTACAACATGCTGTGAAGTGGATCCTTGCCGGATTTACACAGTCCGGCAATTCACGGAACGAAAATATTGAATAATTTTTACTTTTTTATGGATCAGAACAGGGTATTTTACTATAATTATATACTAAAACTTATTACATTTGTTACTTTTAAATTTAGCTTTACTTAAATACCCAAAAAATGAAAAAACACAATTTCTACGCAGGCCCATCTATCCTTCCCCAGTATACTATTGACGGTGTAGCTGAGGCTGTGAAAAATTTTGCAGGCACCGGACTTTCTGTCATGGAAGTTTCTCATCGCAGTAAAGAATTTATAGCTGTAATGGATGATGCTCAGGCTCTGTTCAAAGAATTACTGAATGTCCCAGGTGGCTACCATGTTTTATTCCTTGGTGGCGGGGCCAGCACCCAGTTTACCATGGTTCCAATGAACCTAATGCAAAAAAAATCTGCGTATCTGAATACAGGGTCCTGGGCTACAAAGGCACAAAAAGAAGCACATCTGTATGGAGAGGTTATTGAGGTAGCTTCCTCGAAGGACAGGCTTTTCAATTATATTCCAAAAGGTTATGAGGTCCCCTCCGATGCAGACTATTTCCATATCACAACCAACAACACAATTTACGGGACCGAAATAAAGGAAGATATTGACTGCAGGATACCTTTAGTGGCTGATATGTCTTCTGATATTTTCAGCCGGCCGGTGGATGTTTCGAAATATGCAATTATATATGGTGGAGCTCAGAAAAATTTGGCTCCTGCCGGAGTTACCTTTGTGATAGTTCGTGAGGATGTACTTGGAAAAGTTGACCGGTCAATTCCATCCATGCTGGATTATCGCACACATATTGACAAAGGTTCTATGTTCAACACCCCTCCTGTGTTACCAGTCTATGCCGCATTGCAAACCCTTACCTGGTTGAAAAACCAGGGTGGTGTAGCAGCTATGTATAACAAAAATATTGAAAAAGCTCAATTATTGTACGATGAAATAGGCAGGAATAAACTTTTTAAGGCTACAGTTGAGGATGAAGCAGACCGTTCAATTATGAACATTTGCTGGGTGATGAATGAAACATATGCAGAACTTGAGAAGGAATTCCTTGATTTTGCCACTGCAAAAGGTATGATAGGAATTAAAGGACACAGGTCAGTGGGTGGATTTCGTGCATCAATCTATAATGCAATGCCTAAAGAAAGTGTTGAAGCTTTAATTACCGTTATGAGGGAGTTTGAAAAAAATAATTAGTCTTACCATTAATTAATTAATAATAAATCATGAAAAAAGTCCTTGTTGCCACTGTTAAACCTTTCGCTCCGGCGGCTGTAGTTGATATCAGGAACATTATTGAAAAAGCCGGATATAAACTTGTTCTGCTTGAGAAATATGAAGATCAGGGTGAATTATTAAAAACTGTTACAGACATTGATGCAGTGATTATACGTAGTGATAAGATTACCCGTGAAGTTCTGGAAGCTGGTGAAAATTTGAACATTGTAGTCAGGGCAGGTGCCGGTTATGACAATATTGATCTGGCAGCTGCAACTGAAAAAGGAGTGGTTGCCATGAATACGCCGGGTCAGAATTCTAATGCTGTTGCTGAACTGGCCCTGGGCATGATGGTGTATATTGCGCGTAATAGCTTCAACGGAATGCCTGGAACTGAACTCAGGGGTAAAACCATAGGAATTCATGCTTTTGGTCATGTTGGGAAACTGGTAGCCGGTATTGCAAAAGGATTTGGTATGAATGTAATTGCATTCGATCCATATATACCTTCTGATGTTATAGAAAAAGAAGGTGTGAAGGCAAAAAATTCTGTTGAAGATCTTTACCGTAATGCCCAGTATGTTTCTTTACATATTCCTGCAAATGATCAGACACGTGAGTCAATCAATTATGATCTTCTTAGCCTGATGCAACAAGGAGCTACACTGGTGAATACTGCACGTAAAGAAGTGATCAGTGAAGAATCACTTAAAAAGATGTTTAAAGAAAGGAGTGATTTTCGTTATGTTTCTGATATTGCACCTGATTGTGCTGAAGAAATTTTATCTGAGTATCCTGAGAGATGTTTTTTCACTCCAAAGAAAATGGGAGCTCAGACTGCTGAAGCTAATATAAATGCCGGTGTTGCTGCAGCCAATCAAATAGTTAATTTTTTTGAGAATGGAGATACAACCTTTCAAGTGAACCGTTAATTGTCAGTTAACTGTTAATAGTTATACGTTAATCGTTAACCGGAAAACGGACAATATTATATAACGTATAACAAATAGCGTAAAGTTTAAAGGGCCTGATAAAAGAAGTGACTAAATTGGTTAGTCTGTTTTGCCTTTTTTCAATTTTAGCCATTACTTGAAATAACGTATATATAACATATAACATATAACATATAACATATAACATATAACGTGTATCAAAGAGGTAAGGAAATTCCAAAATGCTAAAAAATTGAACTATGGCAGTACTCAAACCTTTCAGGGGTATCAGACCACCGGCCGTAATAGCCCCAAAACTGGCATCAAGGCCTTATGATGTACTAAACTCAGAAGAAGCAAGGGAGGAGGCCAGGGACAATGAATATTCCCTTTTACACATTATTAAACCGGAGATCGATCTTGATCCGGATATAGATATACATAGTGAGGAAGTGTATAATAAGGCCAGAAAAAATTATGAAAAGTACCTGGAAAAAGGCTGGCTTATCAGAGATGAAAATGAGAATCTTTACATATATGCCCAGACTATGGACGGTAAAACACAGTATGGGCTTGTTGGTTGTGCGTCAGTTGAAGATTATATGTGTGGGATTATCAAGAAACATGAACTTACCCGCCCGGATAAAGAAGAAGATAGAATGAAACATGTTCGGATCAATAATGCCAATATTGAGCCTGTATTTTTTACCTACCCTGCAGTTAAAGAAATTGACCTGATAGTTGAGGATTTTGTGAATTCCAATGAACCGGTATATGATTTTGTGGCTGACGATGGTGTAGGGCATCATTTCTGGGTGATTGAAGATAAAAAGATAATTAAAAATCTGACAGATCTTTTTAATAAAATTCCTGCAACATATGTTGCGGATGGACATCATCGTACTGCCGCCGCTGCTCTGGTAGGTAATGAGAAGAAAAGAGACAATCCTGCTCATACCGGGGAAGAAGAGTATAATTTCTTTCTTGCTGTGCATTTCCCTGATAATCAGCTTTCTATTATGGATTATAATAGAGTGGTAAAGGATCTGAATGGAATGACTGCTGAGGAGTTTTTGGAAGAACTAAATAAGAACTTTTTATTAGTGTCTAAAGGAAGGGATATTTATAAACCTGAACATCTTCATAATTTCTCGCTTTACCTTGAAGGAACCTGGTATTCCCTTACAGCCAGGAAAGGGACTTACAATGATGAGGATCCGATAGAAGTGCTGGACGTAACTATTCTGACAAGACAGGTGCTGGATTCATTATTAGGTATCACAGATCTGAGAAGATCAACACGTATTGATTTTGTGGGTGGTATACGTGGACTTGCCGAACTGAAAAGACGAGTGGATTCTGGTGAAATGAAGGCTGCATTTGCCCTTTTTCCGGTTACTCTTAAACAACTGATCGATATTGCTGATTCCGATAATATCATGCCACCTAAAACTACATGGTTTGAACCAAAACTGAGAAGCGGACTGGTAGTGCATAGCCTGGATTAATTGATTGAGAGTTAAAGCTTTTGGCATTAATCTTTTTATTTTTATTTTTGGTTTTTATATTTAAAATCTGGTCAAATGGGAATTGTTGCTGAAAATATCAGGAAAATCCTGGAGGATATTCCTGACCACGTAAAGCTTATACCTATATCCAAGACCATGCCGGAAGAAAAGATACTTGAGGCATGGAGTGAGGGATACAAGGTTTTCGGGGAAAATAAGGTCCAGGAATTGATCAGGAAACAGGAGGCCCTGCCACAAGATATTGAATGGCACATGGTCGGGCATGTGCAGACAAACAAAGTGAAATACATTGCCCCGTTCGTACATTTGGTTCACGGGGTTGATAGCTTCAAATTGATCAGGGTTATAAATAAAGAGGCAGATAAGGCCGGAAGGATCCTGAATTGTCTGTTCCAGATGCATATTGCCACCGAAGAGACAAAATTCGGGTTTGATCAGGATGAGGTTCTGGCTATTATAAACTCAAATGAATTTTATGAGTTAAACAATATCAGGATAAGGGGAGTGATGGGAATGGCTACCTTTACCAGGGATGATAAACAAATAAGAAGAGAATTCCGGAATCTGTATCATTTTTTTAATAAACTGAAAAATGAATATTTTTCAGATGAATTTAAAGAAGTGTCGATGGGAATGTCTGGTGATTATAAGATTGCCATTGAAGAGGGAAGTACCATGATAAGAGTGGGAAGTCTGATATTTGGTGAAAGGCATTATCATAATTAACTTGAGTTCGATGTAGGCCTGATTCTTATAATTTATTAATTATCAATAATTTTCTTTGTGTGGCCTTCGTGCCTTTGTGCCTTAGTGGCAGGTATTTAGTTTAAAAAATTGCCACAAAGACACCCCGGTACAGTCATTCTTCCTTACGGGGCAGGCCAAGACACAAAGAATTCACCAAATTAAAAAAGGAATAAAATATAAATTGCTGAATATTAATGGTTATTATATCGAACTCACGTTAATTAACAAATTAATAGTTCAAACCGTATGTTATGGCAGATTTGAAAGTAACTTATCTGGGATTAGAATTAAGAAACCCGGTGATCGTAAGTAGTTCCGGACTTTCCGATTCAGTGAAAAAAATTGTTGAGATTGAAAAGGCAGGCGCTGGAGCTGTTGTCCTGAAATCTCTTTTCGAGGAGCAATTGAAGTATGAAGCCGGTCAATATACAGGACAATTCGATTATCCTGAAGCTGAAGATTATATTCGTAATTATACCAGGAATAACTCAGTAGACAAATACCTTACCCTTATCGAAGATGCAAAGAAAGAAGTAGATATCCCTGTTATTGCCAGTGTGAATTGCATCTCTGCCAGGGAATGGGTTGATTTTGCGAAAAAGATTGAACAGGCAGGTGCTGACGCCCTGGAGGTAAATGTTTATTTTTTACCGACCGACAAACATCTTTCATCAAAAGATTATGAAGAAGTATACTGCGAACTGGCAGAAAAACTAAATGATATTCTGCACATTCCTAAAGCATTTAAACTGGGAAGACAATTTTCAAACCTTTCGAATCTTGTTGATCGTTTATACAACAGGAAAGTGAACGGAGTTGTTTTATTTAATCGTTTTTATGAACCGGATATAGATATTAAACAAATGAAACTGGTTCCTGCTGAGGTGTTTAGTGCTCCAGCCGATATAAGACAAACTTTACGTTGGGTAGGCATTATTTCCGATTATATTGATAAAATCGATATTGCTGCTTCTACCGGTGTGCATGATGGGAATTCAGTTATTAAGCTATTGCTGGCAGGAGCTTCTGCAGTTCAGGTTTGTTCAGTATTGTATAAAAAGGGAGTCAGTTATCTTGAAACTATTGTTAAGGTCCTGGAAATATGGATGGACAATAATGAATTTCAGTCAGTTGATAATTTCAGGGGTAAACTAAGCTACAGGAAGATACCTGATCCTTCCCTATATGAAAGATCACAATTTATGAAATACTTTTCAGGAATTCATTAGCATAGTCTTTGAATTTTGCATTCTGTTAAAAGAAGAAGTTGTATTTTTTGTGAAAGTTAATAGATAAATTGTTCTGTACCTGCCTGTCATACTGTATCTGGCAATCCGGCCGGGCAAATACGAACTACGTAGTTTACTACGTAGTTTAATACGTATTATAATACGTATTAATTCTGCATGGCAGACAGGGACCTTAAGTACAATTTGAAAATTGAAGCATAGAAAAACTAAAAAAATAATTTATTCTAATCCAAATGAAACCATTTAAGTCAATACAGGTAAACAAATCAACTATTCAAATTGTTCTGTTATGTATGCTTCTGTTTTTAATTTTCGTTATACCTATATTTCCTCAAAATTGGTTAAAGACTCTGTTCCGTATTGCCAATTCAATGATATTTTTTACTTGTATTCTTGCTTTAAATAAATACAGAGAGAAAATATTACCTGTTGCAGCTCTTGCTTTTGTGATTATGTGGGTCTCTGAACTTCTCAATATGTTTGTCCTTAAAATATTGTCAAATTCAGTAGTCATACTTTTTTTCATAATTATTGTTGCCAGATTATTAATACAAATTGCCAGCAGTAAAAAAGTTGATGCAGTACTAATTCTTGAATCTATTTCAGGTTATCTGCTAATTGGCGTTCTTTTTTCATTCCTTTTTGCTTTGGTTATTATTAAAATGCCTGCCTCTGTTGCATTCCCTGGAACGAATGATCCTACCATGGCAGATATTATCTATTTTACTTTTGTGACCATGACAACTTTGGGTTATGGTGATGTTTTACCAGCTTTACCATTGGGACGTTCACTAGCTATTTTAGTCAGTGTAACAGGCCAGATCTATTTAACTGTTATTATTGCAATGTTGGTTGGTAAATACGTATCAACAAAATAGATTTACCTGTATTGTTCACGTATCGGAATCTGCTCTCTACCAGTTGGCGAATCATTAGGGACATTCGCTAAAAAAACAAATAAATATTAAAACTTGATGAATATCCTTTCCTGACACATTAGTGGTGAAAAGATTTCTTTAACCGCAGAGACATCCCGGTACAGTCATTCTTCCTTACGGGGCAGGCTGAGGCGCTAAGTGTCCTTCACTCAGCGTCAAGGCGTCTTAGCGGTGAAAAAATATTTATCGTTAGAGATTCTCGGATTGCCGGCGTTCGAACATACTAATCAGATCGGCACCTAAAGCTTTGCGGTCAGAACTAAGGTTTTTAGATTTCTGTTTTATCTGATTAAAATGACTTTCAATTGCATCAGCAGACAAACCGGAAATATTGTATTCAATTACACTATAGGCTTCTAAAGCTACGGTAAACTCGTCATCAGAAAAGATGTCCATAAAAGCATCAAGATTGTGAGAAAAGTCCAGTCCTGATTTCCAACATGAGGCAACCAGTATATTTTTTTCATCAGAATATTTATTATTTCTTATGGCTTTAAGTATTTCCGGGACGGCACTGTTATCTTTAATATCATCGAGGAGAGTTATGATTGTCTCACGAATTTCCTGATTTTTTGTTTTATGTAACAGATCTATTAGGGAAGATAATGAACCTGGAGTTCCGGATTCTCGCAGTACTTCAATTGTTTTAAGGACCAACTGAGAATCTTTTGACATCAGATTCTGTATTATACTCTTTATTATCCATAACAGATATATCTTAATTAAATTTGAGTCAGTACAAAAATACAACTTATGTTATAAATTTGGTATTGTTATCAGAGTGTCATTTGTAAAAAAGCCTGTTTTAATAGAATTCATACTGAAATAATAACTGTTTTTTAATAAAATTTCAAAACTATTTATATTTGTTTCCGTATTAGGATATGTCATATATCATGTCTGTTTTTACAGACTTATAACTACATCTCTAAAATTGTATTTGTTTTTAAAAAAAAAATAGTAATTTTACTCTTACAATGATTGGATAATCGAGAATTTTCCTAAAATATGTACTTATGAAAAGTAAAATCTTTCAACTTTTTCAATTAAAATATTTGGCACTTGTTGTTTCAGCTTTTTGTATTGCAGGTTGCAGCATTGGCGGAGGTGATAAGGATAAATCAGAAGAACCTGAGATAATGCTAGATATGAGTGAACTGGACAAGGAGTTGTTTCAGGACATTGGTCAGGTAAAGAAGATCTTTTATTCTTTACCATCACCACTTGAAACTGCTATGATGATAAGGTCGGCCGGTGCAGGATATAATGAAGAGTTGTTAAACCCGGTCGATAATGCTGCCAACTATACTACTAATAAGAGTATGGCACTGAATCTTGGTAGCTATACCTGTGATCTGAGTTTTGTCAGCTTGTATGATCAAACTGAGGCGTCAGTCAATTATATGAATGCTGCCAAGAAAATGGCTGACGGACTTGGGATCCTTGATGCAATAAATGATGAAACTATTCAAAAACTTGAGGAAAATGTTAACAACAGAGATGTTATAATGGAAATTATCTCTGAAACTTTTATGAACTCAAGCTCTTTCCTGCATGAAAATGACAGAGCATCAGTTGCTGCAATAGTTCTTGTAGGTGGGTGGATGGAAGGATTATTTTTAGCCACACAAATGGTTGATCCCGACTCTATATATAATAATAATTTAGTTGACAGGATAATGGATCAGAAATTATCTATTAATATTGTAGTGAAACTCCTTGAGGAAAGTATGGATAACCTGGATGTTCAAAGTGTCATGGCGGATGTTAAAGATATAATGGCAACATTTGACAAAGTTAAATTGACCACTACTCCGGTTGAAACTTCATTAGACCAGGAGACAAATGTTACAACACTGAAATCAAAAACCGAATCAAACATCACACCTGATATTTTCAGGGAACTACAGGAAAAGGTTAAAACAATTAGAACTAAATATATATCATAAATAATTTGTTATGAAAAGATTTCTGTACCTGCTCATAGTAACAAGTGTCCTTGCCCTTATACCATTAACAAGTAATGCTCAATGTAAGGGATTTGCAAAAAAGATATGTCGTTTGGAACTTAATCCCTTTATTCATGATGGAAACTATCATGCAGCAATCCTGACAGAGGGTGAAGAGGCTGAATTGTATAAAACATTCTATTCTGATCAGGATTACAGGCTCGCTATTTGCGGTTCCGATAATTTACCTGAAATTGAATTTACGATATTGGATGCCAATCAAAATGTTCTCTATAGTAATAAAGATCATGACTTTAAAAGAACATGGGATTTTAAGCTGGAATCGAGCCAGCAACTAAAGATTGCTGTGAAAGTCCCGGTAGGAGGGGATGAGTCAGAGGAACCTATGAGTGGTTGTGTGGCAATCATGTTCGGATTAAAGATCAAATAAGTAATTTATATTTTGTATTCAGGCTGTCGGGAATTACCCGGCAGCCTTTTTTATTTTTTTAAAATGCGAAAGTTGCCTCGTATTCCGTAAATGAAAAATGCAAGTTTTGATTTTGGAGGTATTGTGAATGTAAATGTTACAATTTTAATTTTGGTTTCAGGTACCTTCCTGTATGTGATTCCTTACATTTTGCAACTTTTTCCGGAATCCCGGTAACTATAACCTCACCACCCAACATACCTCCTTCAGGGCCCAGGTCGATAATCCAGTCAGCTGATTTCATAATTTCCAGATTATGTTCAATGATAAGGATAGAGTGCCCATTTTCAATCAAAGCCTGGAAAGCATCGAGGAGTTTTCTGATATCATGAAAATGCAAGCCTGTGGTTGGCTCATCAAAGGTAAAAATATTATGTTGCTGCTGATTGCCTTCCTTACCCAAAAATGAAGCGAGTTTTACTCTTTGACTCTCTCCACCGCTCAATGTAGAGGATGACTGTCCAAGCTTAATATATCCTAAACCTACATTAGCAAGTGGCATCAGCTTAGTGCTGATCCTTTTAGCCAGGGGCGGATCCTGATCTGAGAAAAAATCAAGTGCCTCATCAACAGTTAGTTCCAGTATATCGAAAACATTTTTCCCCTTATACCTTACTTCAAGAATATCCTCTTTAAACCTTTTACCTCCACAGCTCTCACATATAAGCTCAACATCTGCCATGAATTGCATTTCTACTTTAATAATGCCTTCACCCTGGCACTCCTCACACCTTCCACCATCAATATTAAAAGAGAAATGAGAAGCTTTGTACCGGTTAATTTTTGACAAAGGCTGCTCAGCAAAAAGTTTTCTGATCTCCTCCCATGCTTTCAGGTATGTAACCGGATTCGAACGGCTTGACTTTCCAATTGGATTCTGGTTAACAAATTCAATCTGATCAATTAAATTAATATCACCGGCCAGCATGTCAAAGTCACCAGTTTTATCACCGTATCCATTGATGATTTTCTTCATTGCAGGGTATAGAATGTTTTCTATCAATGTTGATTTCCCTGACCCACTTACTCCGGTAATAACCGTCATAACGTTCAATGGTATTTTAACAGTCAGATTTTTCAAATTGTGCTGCCTGGCCCCCCTGATCTCGATGAAATTATTCCATTTTCTCCTGATACCGGGCAAAGGTATCAACTCTTTTCCAGTGAGATAAAGGGCAGTGAGGCTACGTTGTTCTTTTATTAAATCCTTATGATCACCCTGATAAATAACCTCTCCTCCAAGCCTGCCAGCTAATGGGCCAATATCAATTATTTCATCTGATGCCCTTATGATCTCCTCATCATGTTCTACAACCAAAACACTGTTTCCGATCTTCTTCAGGTCCTGGAGGACTCTTATCAGACGTATTGTATCCCTGGGGTGTAATCCGATACTGGGCTCGTCAAGTATATATAGTGAGCCAACAAGGCTGCTACCTAAAGAAGTTGCAAGATTTATCCTTTGTGATTCTCCACCTGAAAGGGTCGATGAAAGCCTGTTTAGTGTAAGATAACCCAATCCCACATGTACCATAAATTCGAGGCGTGACCTTATTTCGGTAAGGATCCTGTTTGCAACTTCATTTTCATAATCTTTGAGTTTAAGAGAGGAAAAGAATTTTAACAGGTCATCAACAGGCCGATCGACAAGCTCCTGAATAGATTTCCGGTCTATTTTAACATAGGAGGCCTCCTTTTTAAGCCGCGTACCATTGCACTCAGGACAAATGGTCTTTCCCCGGTACCGGGAAAGCATCACCCTGTACTGGATTTTGTATTTTTTTTTATCGAGGTGGTTAAAAAATGTATTTAAACCAGAAAAATATTGGTTCCCTGACCAAATCAGATTCTTTTGTTCCTTTGTAAGCTGGTAATATGGTTTATGGATCGGAAAATTAAATTTTGTGGCATTGCGGACAAGCTTCTCCTTCCACTTTTTCATCTTTTCTCCTTTCCAGCATACTATGGCATCTTCATATACCGACAAACTTTTGTTCGGTACGACCAGATCCTCATCAATCCCAATAATTTTTCCATATCCTTCACATAAAGGGCAGGCACCCAGCGGATTATTAAAGCTGAACATATGAACTGAAGGTTCTTCAAATACCATTCCGTCAGCTTCAAACTTGTTTGAAAAGAATTCTGTTATTACAGATCCTCCTATCGCTGCTTCAATAATACAATTACCTTTCCCAATACTGAATGCAGTTTGCACTGAATCAGCGATCCTGGTGCCCTCATCGGTTTCCAGTGAAACCCGGTCAATAACCACTTTAATGTTTTCTGTATTTTCCAGGGTTTCGGTATCATTTAATATATTTGAGATTCTTATGGTTTCACCACTTTGTTCAATACGGGTAAGTCCTTGTTGAAGTATTAATTTAAGGTAATCTTTGATTTCGTAGTCCTGAGGTAAAGAAAGGGGGGCAAGTATAAGAACCCTGACTTTTTTTTCACAGGCCATTATAAAATTAACTACATCAGTTACTGAATGTCTTTTTACTCTTTTTCCGGAAACCGGAGAATATGTTTTCCCTATTCGGGCAAAGAGTAATTTCATGTAATCATAAACCTCAGTTGTAGTTCCAACAGTAGAACGCGGATTACGGGTATTTACCTTTTGTTTAATAGCTATGGCTGGCGGAATCCCGTTAATGAAGTCAACTTCAGGCTTCTGCATTCTGCCAAGGAATTGCCTCGCATATGAACTAAGGCTTTCAACATAACGCCGCTGGCCTTCAGCATA
>JAUWMO010000122.1 GCA_030613125.1 Bacteroidota bacterium
CTCCACACAGCTTCCGATTGGGGTTCCACTCCCCCCACAGCACAAAAAACGGCCACTGCTCCATCTAATACTCGCAATGACCTTTCCACTTCAACCGTAAAATCAACGTGGCCTGGTGTATCAATGATATTTATCTTATATTCTTCATTATTATAGTTCCAGAAAGTAGTTGTTGCTGCCATTGTAATTGTGATCCCTCTCTCTTGTTCCTGAATCATCCAGTCCATCTGGGCTGCCCCATCGTGTACCTCCCCCATACGATGTGTACGACCGGTATAAAACAATATCCTCTCGGTAGTAGTTGTTTTACCGGCATCAATATGGGCCATGATCCCAATATTCCTTGTATTTTTTAAATTACTACTCATCTGAACTTATAACAAACTCTCTCACAATTTTAAAACCGGAAATGAGCAAATGCTTTATTTGCTTCCGCCATCCTGTGAGTATCTTCTTTCTTTTTAATTGCCGCACCTTCCTCATTATAGGCGGCAACAATCTCTCCAGCAAGCTTTTCACTCATATTTTTTCCGCTTCGTTTTCTGGCAAACAGTATCAGGTTCTTCATACTGATTGATATCTTTCTGTCAGGTCTTACTTCCATTGGTACCTGAAAGGTAGCTCCACCAACTCTGCGGCTTTTAACTTCAACCTGAGGTGTAATATTCTCCAGTGCTTTCTTCCAAATATCCAAAGGTGTCTTTTCGTCATCTTTCATTTTTTGCCCAACAATATCCAGGGCATTATAGAACACAGTGAAAGAAAGACTCTTCTTTCCCTCTAACATAAGATTATTTATAAACCTGGTAACCAGCGGATCATTGAATTTCGGATCCGGCAGTAATATTTTTTTTTTAGGTCTGGCTTTTCTCATGACTTTATCATTCTGGTATTATATTGTCAATTATTTTTTTGGCTTTTTTGTGCCATATTTCGACCTTCTCTGTGTCCTTCCCTCTACTCCTTGAGTATCCAATGCACCTCTTATCAGGTGATACCTTACACCAGGTAAGTCTTTAACTCTTCCACCACGTATTAACACTATTGAGTGTTCCTGTAAATTGTGCCCTTCACCTGGGATATATGCATTCACTTCTTTGCCATTAGTTAATCTTACTCTTGCAACTTTTCTCATTGCTGAATTTGGTTTCTTTGGAGTAGTGGTATAAACACGCACACAAACTCCTCTTCTTTGTGGACATGAATCCAGAGCAGGCGCCTTACTCTTTTCCACAATTTTCTTGCGTCCTTTTCTCACTAATTGCTGTATTGTAGGCATATAAACAATGATTTGAATTAACAATTTATGAATTGGGTTGCAAAGGTATTATTTTTTTTTAAAAACATAAATCTTCTTATTTAATTTTTTAAAGAATAAACAGTTATGTGTTATCGCATTAATAAATAAAGGTATAGAGAAGTTCGACAAAGCTTGAAAATTGATCAAAAAATTCGACTAAGCTTTGGCTGAATAAATGAAATTTGTCATAGAGGGAAATTTATTTATGGCTATATTCGAAGCATAATACATTTGCCGAATTTGAATAATTATGAGCAGGTTCTTTTTTAGCAGAAAATTGCCATGGTTGATCATTTTTCTTGGCGGAGTTATCCTTGGATTTATTCTTTTTTTCTCAGGTAAAAGAGTCATCCAGTATACCTCAACCAATACATATTGTAAATCATGTCACGTACATCCTCATGCAACCAATTCCTGGAAACTTTCAACTCACTATAATAATAGTAGTGGAGTCGTAGTTCATTGTACTGAATGTCATCTTCCACCTGACGGGATTTTACATATCACTGAAAAAGCCAGAATGGGAGTCAGGGATATTTATGGTAAACTTTTTAAGGACATTTCAAAAATAAACTGGGAGGAAAAATCTGATCTGGCATATGCCGTAAATTTCACATACAAGGAATCATGTATTCATTGCCACCAGAATCTGTTTCCTCTTAGCCTTTCAAAAGAAGGAGATGAAGCTCATTTATATTATAATCAGATGTCTGATCAATTAAGATGTATTAATTGTCATTTATATGTTGGACATTACTCAGAAAATATCATACATGCAAAAAATGTTGCATTTGGCAAATCAATAGAGGAAAAAGAAATCTACACTACACCTGCAGTCATTGAATCATTTGAAAACTTCACAGAATATGTTCCGGGCAGCTATGTAAAATTTGAAATGATTGCCATACCTGAAGGATCATTTGTTATTGGCAGTCCCGAAAAAGAATTATACAGGAAGCCTGATGAAGGTCCTCAACGAAAAGTTTTTATAAATCGGTTTTTTATGGGGAAATTTGAGGTTACCTGGGATGAATATATTGCATTTTATAACCAGACAGCTTCAGAAGGCAGGCAAACGAGTAATATAAATTCATCATCGGAGGAAAATAAAACAGATGCTATTACCGGCGCCACTCCTCCGTATGGACCGCCAGATCAGGGTTGGGGAATGGGAAGCAGGCCGGCTATCACTATGACACACCATGCAGCAGAAGTCTACTGTCAATGGCTATCAATTGTTACAGGAAAGAAATACCGACTTCCTACTGAAACAGAATGGGAGTACGCCTGCCGTGCAGGGACAGACAGAGCTAACTTTTTTAATGAAAACCCGAGACATTTTTCCAATAAAAATTTGGTCAACAGAATTATCAGGTCAGGAAAATCAAACGTTAATGCTTATGTACTGTATGCTGGTAATTCTTTGGGCAAAACTATTGAACCAACAGAAATGGAACCAAATCCTTTTGGATTGGTTAATATGCTGGGAAATGTCAGCGAATTTTGCTCCGACTGGTATGCCTCAGATGCTTATTCACAAATTACAAAGGATAGTTTAACTTTTTTTAAGGGTCCGGAATCTGGCACTGAACACGTAGTTCGTGGTGGCTCATTCAGGAGTGAAGCAAGAGGTATCCGTTCAGCTGCCAGGAATTATACCAGAACAGATGCCTGGTTGTTAACAGATCCCCAGATGCCAAAAAGTATATGGTGGTATTCAGATTGCAATTGGGTAGGGTTCAGAGTGATTTGTGAATATGATCAAATCATTAAATTGAATAAATCTGAACAGTAATAATATATTTATATTTACAAACTACTAATCTTTTTAAATTCTGTAATATGAAAGAACAAAAAGAAAATTTTTCAAGAAGAAAATTTTTAGGAAATGCTGCGGCTATTGGTGCACTTGGAGCATTTGGAGTTCAGGGGGTTATTACTGCCTGCAGCAGAAGAATAACCTTACCTGTACCATTGGATGAAGCTCCTGATGGGCCGGTACTAAAAGCCGGATTAATTGGTTGTGGTGGCCGGGGATCAGGAGCGGCAATCGATTTCCTGAATGCTGGACCAAATCTGCAGGTATCTGCTCTGGCAGATCTTTTCCAGGACAGATTGGATGAAGCAAGGGTTAAAATAAAGGATGAAAAGAATATGGATGTCCCTGATGAAAATTGTTTCCTGGGGTTTGATGCTTATGAAAAGGTGATTGATTCTGGTGTTGATGTAGTAATAATTGCCACCCCTCCTCACTTCCGACCTCAACAATTTGAAGCAGCAATAAAAGCGCGGAAACACGTTTTCATGGAAAAGCCCGTTGCTGTGGATCCGGCCGGGGCCCGTTCTATTATGGCAACTGGGAAAAAAGCTGAAACGCTTGGCCTCTCAGTGGTTACTGGTACACAACGCCGGCACCAGAGAGACTATATAAAAACTTACGAGCAAATTATTAATGGTGATATTGGTGAAATTGTATCTGCCACATGTTACTGGAATGGAGGCAAATTATGGCATAAAAATCATCAGGAAGGTTGGTCAGATATGGAATGGATGATCCGCAACTGGGTAAACTGGCTTTGGCTTTCAGGAGATCATATTGTTGAACAACATCTTCATAATATTGATGTAATCAATTGGTTTACAGGCAAACACCCGATTAAGGCTTTGGGCTTCGGCAGCAGGCAAAGACGTATAACAGGTGACCAGTATGATAACTTCAGTATTGATTTTGTATATGACAACGATGTTCATATGCACAGTATGTGCCGCCAGATTAACGATTGCACAAACAGCAATTCTGAATACATCAGAGGAACCAAGGGTTACTCAAATTGTAAGAACACTTTATTCAATCCTGATTCTACAATTATGTGGAGCTACGAATATCCGCAGGATGAAGAAGGTGAGCAAATGGCTAGCGTGAAGATCAGTCCTTATGTACAGGAACATATTGACATGGTTACCTCTATTCGGACCAATCAGCCAATCAATGAATCTGAAAATATAGCTGTATCAACATTGTCTGCCATTATGGGAAGGATGTCGGCTTACACTGGGAAAGAAGTTACGTGGGAAGAAGTTATGAACTCTGATTTGCATCTGGGACCGAAAAAATACATTTTGGGACCTATGGAAATGACTCCTGATATTCCTGTTCCCGGTTCAGCGCCTAAGGAATCATAGTGTATTATTCGTAACCCGACTTAAGTTCGGGTTACGAATTTTATTAATCTAAAAATCATCCACCTTCTTGTAGGCCTCAATAAGGGCTAATTCACCTTCTTTGCCAGGTAGGGAATTACCATGTTCCATTCCCAGGATTCCCTTAAAGCCTCTGTCATAGATGTATTTGAAAACATTCCTGTAATTGATCTCACCGGTGGTCGGTTCTTTTCTACCCGGATTATCACCTATTTGAAAATATGCAATCTCATCCCATGCCGTATTCATATTAGGTATCAAATTACCTTCCGTTATCTGCTGGTGATAAAGATCATCAAGAATTTTACATGCCGGACTATCTACTGCTTTACAAATTTCGTAAGCCTGTGGGATCCTTTCCAGAAAAAGTCCCGGATGGTTGTAAAAATTCAAAGGTTCAAGAACCATTACAAAACCATGTGGCTCCAGTATCTCCGATGCACGCTTAAGCGATTCCACAACATTTGCAGTCTGGTATTCAATCTTTTTTCTTAGATCGACATGGCCCGGTACCACAGTCATCCATTTGGCATTAACTCTTTTAGCAACCTCAACTGAGTCTCTAATGTCTTTTATAAATTCTTCTCTTTTGTCTTCCCTGCCACTTGTAAGGTTGGGCTCCTTCCAGTGTATCTGATGTGCTACAAATACACCCATATCCATTCCCAAACTGACCATTTTTGATGCAATTTTTTCCTGCACTTCTTTTGTTCTACCCTTCATCCCATTATCTTCCATGGCGCGAAAGCCAATATCGGCCATAAACTGGATCTGATCCAGAAGATCCTCACCTGCATGGTTTTTAAACATACCAAAATGTGGGGCAAATTTTAATTTGAAATTATGTTTAGCGCCATCCCAGGTATCTTTTTCTCTGTTAATATATTGGGATGAACCCAAAAATGCACGGCTTGCTGCTAAAGAAAAAAAACCGATTGTCATAGTTTTCTTGACAAAATTTCTGCGTTCCATAACAAAAATTTGAATTAAATTTATTGATGATTATCTGTTAAAAATAGTAAATAATTTACAGGAATAACCTTTTACTAGCG
Source organism: Bacteroidota bacterium (assembly GCA_030613125.1). Classification (GTDB taxonomy): domain Bacteria; phylum Bacteroidota; class Bacteroidia; order Bacteroidales; family VadinHA17; genus JAUWMO01. Next base: position 5,554 of record JAUWMO010000122.1, read on the forward strand.
CATCAATCATTTTAGTAACCTTAGTTACATAATTATTTTTGCAATGATAATACTTAAGACATTAAAATTTAAAGGGGAACCTGAAATTTTCTTTCAGAACTAATTAAAAAATTATTACTTTTGGGGCGCCAAAATTTTGAGTATTTTTTTAACAGTTATAATTCAAATGAAGACATATCAAACTGATCAGATAAGAAATATTATCTTACTGGGAAACTCCGGTTCAGGTAAAACCACTTTTGCTGAAAGCATGCTTTTTAATGGTGGTGTAATTGACAGAAGGGGTAGTGTGGATAGTAAAAATACCGTTTCAGACTATAATCTCATTGAACATGAAAATGAAAACTCCATTTATTCAACTGTACTATATAGTGAGTTCAAAGGAAAAAAGATTAACATAATTGACACTCCAGGTTTGGATGATTTTGTTGGGGGAGTTATTTCATCATTAAATCCAATTGAGGCTGGACTGATGATGGTAAGCGCTCATAATGGGGTGGAAGTTGGAACTGAGATCCATTTTCGTCACTCTGAGGATGCAAACAAAGCGTTGATCTTTGTTGTAAACGGGTTGGATCATGAAAAATCCAACTTTGACAAAGCTGTTGAAGTAATGAAAGAACGATTTGGGAACAACGTCGTTTTAGCACAGTATCCGGTTGAGGAGGGGGCAAAATTCGATTCAATCATCGATGTAATCACAATGAAGATGTATAAGTTTCCATCAGGCGAAGGTAAACCTCAGGTTTTGGATATCCCGGATACCCAAAAAGAGCGTGCCGAGGAATTGCATAATGAGTTGGTTGAGAAAGCTGCCGAAAATGATGAAGCCCTGATGGAACTATTCTTTGAAAATGAAACCCTCACTGAAGCAGAAATGAGAAAAGGTATTAAACTGGGACTTGTTCAGAGAGGGATTTTTCCCGTTTTCTGTGCTTCTGGCAAAAACAATATAGGTGTTTCCCGTGTGATGGAATTTATTATAAATGCTGTTCCAGCCCCAAATGAAGTACCGGCAGTAAAAAATGCTGACGAAAAAGAGATTAAATGTGACGCCTCTGGTCCTGTTTCGCTTTTCGTTTTCAAAACTTCAGTTGAAGAACACATAGGAGAGGTAAATTACTTTAAGGTTATTTCAGGATCTATCTCCGAAGGGGTCGACCTGGTCAACACTACTACCTTAAATAAGGAAAGAATTTCACAAATCTATGTTTCAGCTGGAAAGAAAAGAGAAAAGGTTAGTAATATGATGGCCGGTGATATTGGCGCTACTGTAAAACTCAAAAGCACCAAAACAAACCACACCTTAAATACTGCAAGGCAGAACTGGACTTATAAAGGGATAAAGTTCCCGGATCCAAAATACAGGACAGCCATAAAGACCCTGAGTGAAGGGGATGAAGAAAAACTGGGTGAAGTTCTAAGCCGTTTACATGAGGAAGATCCAACCATAATTATAGAGTATTCTAAAGAACTGAAGCAAATCATCATACATGGGCAGGGAGAGTACCACCTGAATATTCTTAAATGGCATCTCGATAATGTATACAAGGTGGAAACCGAATTCATTACGCCTAAGATCCCTTACCGTGAAACCATTACAAAAGTGTCCCAGGCAGATTACAGACATAAGAAACAATCTGGCGGCGCAGGACAATTTGGAGAGGTACATATGGTTATTGAACCCTATTTCGAGAACCTTCCTGATCCAAAACAGTACAAAGTAAACGGTAAAGAAATAAAAGTTAACGTTCGTAACAAAGGCGAGCATGACCTGCCATGGGGCGGCAAACTGATATTTTACAATTGTATTGTTGGTGGCTCAATTGATGCCCGCTTTCTTCCGGCTATTCTAAAGGGTATTATGGAAAAAATGGAAGAAGGGCCACTTACAGGGTCGTATGCCCGAGATATCAGAGTGGCTGTTTATGACGGCAAAATGCATCCTGTCGACTCCAATGAGATATCGTTTAAACTTGCCGGGAGAAATGCGTTCAGTATTGCATTTAAGCAAGCCGAACCTAAAATCATGGAGCCAATTTATGAAGTAGAGATCCTTGTACCGTCTGACCGTATGGGAGATGTAATGAGTGACCTTCAGGGCCGGCGTGGTGTAGTACTGGGTATGAGCAGTGAGAAGGGATTTGAAAAGATATCTGCCAAAGTACCGTTGGCCGAAATGAATAAGTATTCAACTGCTCTTAGCTCTTTAACCAATGGACGTGCCATGTATAATATGAAATTTTCAGAATATACCCAGGTGCCGGGTGACCTTCAGGAAGAACTACTGAAAGCTTACGAAGCAGAACAGAACGAAGAATAAACTATATTTTATTTACATTGCAAAGGCACTCAGGTTGGGTGCCTTTTTTCTGTTTTGTGCAATGGGACACCAAAAAATAACTAAAAATAATCTTATTTGCTTGATATTCTTTGTATTAAAGATAATTTATTTCCAGTCCACCACTGTTCCCCGATCCTTTTTAAGCATCTTTGCCGGAACAACTGTTTTGATCTCTTCACCAAGAACCCTCAATAAACTCCTTTTTACATAATGATTAACATAAACCAAACTGACTTCCCTTAGCGGAGTGAGGCCCTTAAATAATTTTATCTGTTGTTTCCTGGACTCAGGCAGGTCATCCAACGATAACTCAGGAAGTAAAGTTAGACCGCCTTCTCTATCCACTATTTTTTTTATGGTCTCAATTGATTCACTTTCATACTTGAATGGCAGCTTTTGCATTCCTTCTGTCTGGTAGGAACACAGATTGATCACCTGGTGACGAAAGCAATGTCCCTGACTGAGTAACCAAATATCCGGTGTGTCAATTTCTTTCAAGTCAATTTCCAGGCTTTTAATTAATGAATGCTGTGGATTGATATAAATCATAATCCCCTCATAAAAAAGTGGTTCCTCAATTATCCTGTTCTCATTAAGTGGAGTGACGATGATCCCAACATCAATCAGATCTTTGTTCAGGAAATTTACAACATCTTCGGTAATTAGCTCCTTTACCTGAATATCCAGCTCAGGATAATTATGAGACAAGTTCCCAATGAATAAAGGCAGGAGATATGGTGCCAGAGAAGGAATTATTCCTATCCTTAGTTCTCCTGATACGGTCCCTTTAAATTGATTTACTAGTTCAGTCAATTTTTTTGACTCTCTAAGGATGATTCTGGATTGATCAATGACCTGTATCCCAATATCAGTTGGCACAACAGGTTGTCTCGACCTGTCGAATAAAAGCACACCAATAAATTCCTCAAGCTTTTTTATCTGCATGCTTAAAGTTGGCTGGGTAACATAACATTTTTCAGCTGCAGTAGCAAAATGTCTGTAAGTGTCTACGGCTACTATATATTCAAGTTGAATAAGTGAGATCATAATAATATGTTTTTACAAATATAGATATTTTCTATGTATTAATAATTATTATTGATTTGATTTATAAATGAATTATTCTGATCTTTGTTGAGAAATTAAAATTATTAAAATGAAAAAATGAAAATTATGGAAACACAAGAAACATTAAACATAATGCCAAGAATCGGAGATACAGCTCCGGATTTTGAGGCAATAACAACAAAAGGTAACATCAAATTCTCTGAATTCGCAAAAGACAAGTGGGTAGTTTTATTTTCACACCCGGCCGATTTTACACCTGTCTGTACAACAGAAATGAGTGGATTTGCAAAAAGAAAAAATGAGTTCGATTCATTGAATACCGAACTGATAGGGTTGAGTATCGATAGTATCCATTCTCATCTGGCATGGGTAAATAATGTAAAAGAGAAAACCGGGGTTTATTTCGATTTTCCCATCATTGCCGACCTGGATATGAAAGTATCAAAGCTTTATGGCATGTTGCA
>JAUWMO010000282.1 GCA_030613125.1 Bacteroidota bacterium
AGGCTCCGAGATAATAACAGGATGGAAAAAAGTAAAAGACGGTGTATGGAAGGTAACTATTGATAACAAACTGTTCGGAGATTACAACCCCTACCAGGATTCAATTTATGGTGATTGGTTTCATAGCTTTGGGAGGATACATCACACTGGAGAAGTGTTTTTGAACAGCAAGTCGCTTTACGAGAAAGAGACGATAGAAAAGGTGTTCAAACCGATTCCGGACTCTAAAATTAAATACACAGAAGGGTCCACTTATACATGGTATTGTGAAAGTGATGCGAACAGCACAACGATTTGGGCAAACTTCCAGAAAGTTAATCCCAATAAAGAGTTGGTGGAGATAAGTGTAAGAAGAACCTGTATATATCCTGAAAAGCCGGGTATTAATTATATTACAATCAGCGGATTTCATGTAAGTCAAGCTGCTACACAATGGGCAGCTCCTACAGCCGAACAGATTGGAATGATTGCAACTCATTGGAATAAAGGTTGGATAATAGAGAATAATGTTATAAGCAACTCAAAATGTTCTGGAATCACTTTGGGAAAAGAGCGCGGCACAGGTCATAATGTTTGGTCAGCTGATAAGAGTATTGATGGTTCACTTCATTATATAGAGGTAACTTTTAGAACCTTAAGAAATGGCTGGAATAAGGATAATATTGGCTCGCATGTTGTAAGGAACAACAACATATTTAACTGCGAACAGACTGGTATTTGTGGAAGTATGGGTGCTGCCTTCAGCACTATTGAAAACAATCATATCTATAATATCTGGACTAAGAGACAATTTACTGGTGCAGAATTAGGAGGGATCAAGTTTCATGCAGCGATTGATGCGATCGTAAAGAAGAATCGCATTCACGATTGCGGGCGAGGTTTATGGTTTGATTGGATGACACAGGGTACTCGCATATCCGGGAACCTGTTATATAATAATGACATGGAAGATCTCTTCTTAGAAGTAAATCATGGACCTTTTATAGTTGACAATAACATCCTATTATCACCCTCCGGCATTAAAACCCAGTCTCAGGGTGGAGCATATGTGCATAATCTTATTACCGGTTCGGTATATATGTGGAGCGAACCTAATCGTTTTACACCTTATCACTTACCTCACTCTACTGAGGTTGCAGGACTTTCTACTATCTATTCTGGTGATGACAGATATTATAATAATATTTTTGTTGGCCCTGGTGATAAAATGGACAAAGACGAAAAATATAAATATGGATTAGAGGGATATAACAACGCGAAACTTCCGCTGTTTATAAGTGATAATATATATTACAATGGGGCTAAACCATTTAAAGAGGAAAAGAAATATACCGAATCTTCTGCATATAATCCTGAGGTTAAATTGGTAGAAGAAGGAGATAATGTATATTTATATCTTACGTTTGATCAGACGTTTTACAACCATAAAGGAGAAATGATAACTACTGAATTATTAGGTAAAGCAAAGATTCCAAATGCGTTATTCGATAATCCTGACGGCACATCATTAAAAATAGACGAAGACTACTTTGGTAATATGCGTTCCGGTGAAAATACTACCGCAGGCCCTTTTATTAATTTAGAGAATGGGAAAGTGGTGTTGAAAGTGTGGTAATTTGACTATTTGCTTTCAAGTTTATCAATAGCTTTATAGATATTAGAATATGATCCACCTTCACATTTTTCTAATGACTTTGCATTTCTACAAGCTTTATCTAAAAATTGTTTAAGTTGCTCAACCCACTGATTATTTATTAAATAATTTTCAGTTTTTACATAATCGGAAATAAATTTTTTTAATTCTTTCATTACTGCTTTTGAATTCGAAAAGTGTTTGTTGGTTTTAATATAATGTAATAAAAACCAAAATTCAATTGATGGCAGACTATCACAAATAAGTACATCACTATTTTCCTGATATTTTTGTCTAAACTGCTTTAACTTTTCCTTTTCTGTTGCATTTCGTTCTGAAACATCTGCATCAAAAACACAAATTACATTTACACCACCTAAAAGTAATTTCTCAACTGTTTTGTCAATTTGAGTTATATCTGCTTTACCAAAAAAACGAGGTTTTACGACACATTTATACTTTTTTAGATACTTTAAATGTGTAAAGTAATATTGTTCTGTTATACCCTCCCCGATTACATAAACATCACCCCTTAAATTTAATTTTCTTCGTCGGCGACCTCCCATAATTATTCAATATTGGGGATTGCACCAAACTTTCCATATTTATATGCTTTTTGTAAAGAAGTTATTCTATTTACTGCATTGAAATCTGATAGAGAATATAGTTCTGTTGAAGCATTCTCCTTTTTCAAGGTAAACCAAATATTATCTTTTCTTAATAAATCATCTTCCTCGAGCAATCCATCATAATGTGTTGCTACTAACAATTGAGATTTTTTTGATTCCCTTAGAAATTGCTCAATTACATACTCTATTAATCGTGGATGAAGTTTTGATTCAATCTCATCTATTGCAAGAAATGCATTTCTTTCTAAGGTAGTTAATAAGGCTCCAGATAAACCAAATAATCTTTGCGTTCCTTCCGATTGCAATTCAATTGGTAGATTAAAGTAGGATTCGCTATTATCATCATTGACTACTTTGTGTTCAAAAGTAGTTTTAGGTACATTTATTGTTCTTTCCTTTTTAAGTCTTTCAATTTCTTCAAGCGGAACATTAAATTTAGTTATATTTGAGATAAACGATTCAGGGACATCTTCTTTTACAATTTCTGTATTGACGTTAGAAATATTAAGGTCAGCCTTTTGTAAATATGATAAAATCCTATTATTTATATTTTTATTTTCAGAGATTAATCGTTCTGTATAATATACAAGTGGCGTTTTAGGATTTATTGGATCCGAAAATTGATTTCTCATCCAATTAACCACCAAATCAACTTCAATTAAATTAGTGTTTACCTGATTATAGGCCGCAAAAAATGACATGTTTGGTAAACATTTAATAATAATTTCGTTTTTTGCTATTTGACTAATTTTAATTTTTGGACCAAAGATTATTTCTGAAACATTGTTTTTAAGCCCTCTATCAAATATATTAGCAGGTTGTGTACCAGGGTAATAATCTAATTTTTCATATAATACATAATCACTTGTTATTTCAAGGGTATATAAATACTTTTTATCATTAACAAAAAATTCTAGTTTAAAAATTGAAGGCATATTTGGAGTTTCAGCATCAAGAAGAAAAGGAATTACTCTGGTATCTTCTTCTTTGCTATCTGTTGTTGTAAACCAGAAATCTTTTAAAAATTCGAAAGCCTTTAATAAATTACTTTTTCCAGAAGCATTTGCACCAAATATTACTCCTAGTTTTAATAGCTTTACACCTGGTGAAACTTCAACTACCTGATAGTCTTCCAGTTTTTTATCTTTTGTTGCTTCAAAACTAAAGGTCATCTTATCTTTAAATGACAGGTAGTTCTGTATAGAAAGTGACTGTATCATTATTCTATTTTTAATTTTTACATATATTATGCAAATATACAAAATATAAATGTATAAATCAAATGTATTTTTATATTTTGCAATTATTTTGCAATATTATAATATAGAAATGAAATTAATTGGTATAACGCCACCATAAAAAGAATGATCCGGAGGATCATAAGGGGCTGTCTCAAAAGTAGCCTAAAGACATCATTCCGTACTTCCTGCCAGACGGCAGGCTGGGATACGGAATCTCTCTCATCTGAAAACCAGAGACTTATGGATTAGCTGCGCTGAGCTCATCCCTTTGGTCTTCGGTTCCCGCGTTATTCGCTACGCTTCTCATGAGGGCTAAAGCCGTTCGCGGGAATGATGTATAATCTGACTTTTGAGGCAGCCCCTCTCCCGGCATTCATCGTTAATTTGGCTATCATTCCAAATTCACTCTTACAAATTTGGTTTCCAGTGGTTTAAAACTTAAGGTTGAAACAGGAGAAGCTAAAGTGGTTCCTGTTACATCCACCAACTGTAAGGGCAAAAAATCATCATTACCGGTGCGACTTATAGTCAAATCAGTTCCATTACTATTTATTTCCCGAAATTGAAAAATTATTGCGGAGCCATTTTCCACAGGTTTGACACTCACAAGCAACAAGTCATCCGTCGAAAAATCAAGAACCGAACCAGATGATAAAGCGCCTTCCTTTTTCCCGGCCGGAAGAACGCGTGAAAGTAAAGGTATCCGGTTTTCCCAGCCTGTTTTTGTAGCCTGTTTCAATTGATTATTACCAAAAGTAGTAAGGTAATATGTCCAGGTAAAGCTTCCCTGCTGGTCAGCATTGAAATTGGTTCCCCAGTAATTATTCATTGGCCAGGAATAAATATGTGTTGATTCCGGTTTAGCACCGGCAATATATCTTCCGGTATTAATGCCTCCGAACTGCATGAGGGGCGCTTCATGACTTCCAAATATAATTTGTTTCTTATCATTACGAACTGAAACAAAATTCTGGACCGTATTCCAATCATTTGATGATCCGGGGATCTGATCAACACCTGCCTCCATAACACCGCCCGGAACATCACAATAGATCTTGCCATCTTCTAATTGAAAAGGAAAGGCAATATAAACACCTTCAGGATCGGTTACCGGTTTCTTCAGAAGTGTATAATGCAAACCAAT
>JAUWMO010000049.1 GCA_030613125.1 Bacteroidota bacterium
TATAATGACGGCATTAAATCAGAACTGCTTAAAAGTCTAAATATTTCTGAAACAAACTATGGCACTTATAAAATAGGTGAACTAACCGGTTCACTGCATGTTGCTGATGGGTACAGTGACAAATTTGTTATTCCAAAAACCGGTGAAGATTTTAAAGGTATTAAAGTGAACGGAAAATATGGAAAAATCACTATTGGAGTACCAGTTGATTTAGCTTACAGGTTAAAAGCAAACATCAAATATCCAAATCTCGATGTAAATGAACAGGCATTCTCAATAAGAATAAAAATAAAAGAAGGCTCTAACCTTGAATATGATGCGGTAAAAGGGACTGAATTTGAAGGAATGCCGGAATTTGATGTGCAAGGATATAGCATATCTTTATCAATCCGGGATTATTAGAATATCCTGTTTTAATCCCCTGTATTTGTTGTCCTGGACTGTATTACATTAATTCTTATAAAAAAATGACATTATGGCACTCGGGCTTGAATAAAGTATGCCATTTTGTCATTTTATTTATAATTAATATTGATAAACTGTCAGATAAATCCTGCTGGCATGTGGTTTGACATATGTTCAATGAAATTATAAAAATAAATTTAAAAATATAGGAGGATTGAATTATGAGAACTTTAGTAAAAAGAAACAGGTTGTATCCCGAAGTCCCTTCATTATTTAATGAATTTTTCAGAGGGGATTGGTTTGACCATGCAGATTTTAATTATGCTTTAAATGACAGCACTCTTCCATCAGTGAATATCAGGGAAGATAATGATAAATATGAATTGGAAGTTGCTGTACCGGGCATGGAAAAAGATGATTTCAAAGTTGAACTTAACAACAATATGCTAATCGTTTCCTCAGAAAGGGAAGTGAAAAAAGAAGAAAATGAAAATAATTACACACGTCGGGAGTTTAGTTATCAAACTTTTACACGCAGCTTCAGACTGCCTGAAAATAAGGTTGAAGGTGGCAAAATATCTGCAAGCTATAAAGATGGTATTCTGAATATTAGTGTTCCAAAAAGAGAGGAAGCAAAAGTAAAGCCAGTTAGGATGATCAAGATTGCATAAAGCTATTCGAAGTATCATTTTTGTAAAGGCGGTTTTGTACCGCCTTTTTCTTTTCCTGCTTTTTGGTTATTTCACGGGAATATTGTATATTACAGAAAACAAACAATCAGTTTAATTAATAAGAGGAGGTGCTTTATGTGTACTTATATTTTACTTACAAAAATGTCGCCTGATATGGCACGGCAAACAAAAGACCGGGCTGAGTTAGGGAGAAACTGGCTTGAGCAGGTAAAAGAAAAATGTCCGGAAGTCAAATTTATTGCCCATTATGCTTTACTGGGACAATTTGATTTCATTGACATTTATGAGGCTCCGGATGAAAAAACCGCTGCAAAAGTTTCCATTATCAGCCAGGCTAATGGGGCCTTTTCGGCACAAAGCCTGCAAGCCATACCTTATAAAGAATACCTGGAACTCACAAAAGAGATCTGACGAAAAGAAAATCAAATCCCTGTATCTGTTTTTCCTAAGGGAAGCAATACTTTATTTGTCCTAAATGTCTTGTAAAACTCCGAGGAATGGCTGAGGGTGATGCCATTTGTAAAATATCTGTCGGTTTGAAGCCCCTCTTACTAACCAACTCCAATCTTTTCTATTCCTCTGGATATCCTGCTTAATGTTTCTCTTTTCCCTATCAAGGAGAGAATATCGAACAAATGAGGTCCGGCACTGGCACCAACCATCAAAAGCCGGCACAGGTTTAATACCTGCCCCATATTATGGCTATTCAGGTTGATCCATTTTTTCACTTTTTCCTCAATATTCTCAGAAGTAAAGGGCTCAATTTCTTTCAGGATCTCTCCAAGTCTATTCATCATAGATTCAGATTCATCGTTCCATCGTTTTCTGATAATTTTTTCATCATACCTTTCAGGAGGAATAAAAAAGAAATAAGAATGATCCCACATCTCGCTCACAAAAGTGGCCCTTTCTTTTACCAGGTCGCACACTTGGGTAACATAGTCGATTGTAATGTTTATCCCTTTGGTTTCAAGAATGGGAACAAATAGTTCTGCCAGTTCCCTGTTTTCTTTCCTTCTTAAGTATTGTTGATTGAACCATTTTGCTTTTTCAGGATCAAAACGGGAGCCGGCTTTAACAATTCTTTCTAACGAAAATGCCTCAATTAACTCGTCCATTGAAAATATCTCCTGTGTAGTTCCGGGATTCCAACCCAGGAAAGCAAGTATATTAACAAAAGCCTCAGGAAAATATCCTGCCTCACGGTATCCTGAAGATATTTCTCCTGTTTCCGGATTTTTCCATTCAAGAGGAAAAACCGGAAACCCCAGCCTGTCCCCATCTCTTTTACTAAGTTTTCCTTTTCCGTCAGGCTTCAGAGTCAGTGGCATATGTGCAAACCCGGGCGATTCCCAGTTAAAAGCCCTGTATAATAAAATGTGTAACGGAAGAGATGGAAGCCATTCTTCACCCCTGATTACATGTGTGATTTGCATAAGATGATCATCAACTACATTTGCCAAATGATAGGTTGGCATTCCATCTGACTTAAAAAGTATTTTATCGTCAAGTGTAGATGTGTCCACTTCAATATTCCCCCTGACCAAATCATTGAATTTCAATCGCTCATTTGCCGGGATCATGAACCTGATCACATATGGTTCCCCGGAATTGAGTCGTTTTTCCACTTCCTGACCAGAAAAGTTTAATGAATTTGAAAGGGAGTTGCGCATTTCGTTGTTGTAAGTAAAAGTTATCCCTTCCCTCTCTTTCTCTTTTCTCAACCGTTCCAGCTCTTCAGGTTTATCAAAAGCATAATAGGCATGTCCGCTTTTAACCAGTTTATCAATATTCTCACGATAAAATTCACCTCTTTCCGACTGCCTATAGGGCCCAAATTTACCACCATTTATTACACTTTCATCCGGATTGATCCCACTCCATTTGAGTGATTCTACTATATACTGCTCGGCACTTTTTACTAACCTTTTCTGATCGGTATCCTCAATTCTGAGAACAAAAGTTCCTTTATGTTTTCGGGCAAACAAATAATTGAACAAAGCTGTTCTCATTCCACCAATATGTAGTGGCCCGGTTGGACTTGGAGCAAAACGTACTCTAACTGGTCTTATAATCACATTAATCTTTATTGTGAAATTTTTACAAAGATAGAATTTGTGTATTAATTTTGCATTTGTGTACCAAAGGATTTATATTAATTTCGGGGAGATTCCTTTTCTGTAACTTTAATTGGTATGGAATCCCGTTTATCCAATATGTGTGTTTATTCAGAAAGGCTTAATTCTCTAATTATCAGACTTTATGAAAAGGATGAAGGCTCTTGTTAAAGTAAAACCCGGAAAAGGGATATGGATGGAAGATGTTGGTATCCCTGAACCTGGGATTAATGATGTAATGGTTAAAGTACGCAAAACTGCAATATGTGGTACAGATCTGCATATCTATCTGTGGGATGATTGGGCGAGTAAAACAATAAAAACACCTATGATTATCGGCCATGAATATTCCGGGGTAGTTCACAAAATCGGGTCAGGGGTAAAAAACATCAATATTGGCGACCGTGTAACCGGTGAGGGCCATATTGCCTGTGGTCATTGCCGGAATTGCCGCCGTGGCAAAAAACATGTTTGCCAGAATACCATTGGAGTTGGAGTAAACCGTGATGGTGCTTTTGCCGAATATGTTGTTATTCCTGCCGAGAATATCATACATGTTGATGGGAGGATAAATGATGAAATAGCATCTATTATGGACCCCTTTGGCAATGCTGCTCATACTGCTCTCTCTTTCCCGGTACTTGGCGAAGATGTTCTTATTACAGGAGCCGGCCTGATTGGCAGCATGGCTGTTGCAATTTGCAGGTTTGCGGGGGCACGATATATTGTCGTAAGTGATCTGAGTGATTCACGGCTGGAAATAGCAAAAAAAATGGGGGCTACCAGAACTGTGAATCCGTCTAAAGGGGAAAAAATTAAAGACAGTATCAATGCTCTTGGCATGGTTGGTTTTGATGTAGGATTGGAAATGTCCGGGTCTCCGGTAGCATTTAATGAAATGATTGATAACATGTATAACGGATCGAAAATTGCCCTCCTGGGAATCCTTCCAAATGAGACAAAAGTACCCTGGGACAAAATAATATTTAAGGCCCTGAGTATTAAAGGGATTTACGGAAGAGAAATGTTTGAAACATGGTATAAAATGGAACAAATGTTAATATCCGGATTGGATATTTCACCAATTATTACTCATCGATTACCAGTTGATGATTTTCAAACCGGTTTTGATGCTATGGAAAGTGGCAATAGTGGTAAGGTAATTTTAGATTGGGAATGATAAAAAAATGTACGGAGAATTCAAAAATTATCTATATAAACAATTACAGAAAATCCGTGACGGTGGTTTCTTTAAGGAAGAACGTGTGATTACAACACCACAGGGAGTTGAAATTGAAACAATCAATGGATTGAAAGTATTAAACTTTTGTGCAAACAACTATCTTGGACTTTCATCACATCCACGCATTATAGAGGCAGCAAAAAAGGCTCTTGATACTCATGGTTATGGTATGTCGTCAGTCAGGTTCATATGTGGCACACAGGATATTCACAAGGAACTGGAACTTAAATTATCAGAATTTCTCGGCACTGAAGACACTATACTATATTCCTCTGCTTTCGATGCTAACGGAGGAGTTTTTGAACCGTTGCTAGGGTCTGCTTTTGCAATAATTTCTGATGAACTCAATCATGCATCTATTATTGACGGAGTGAGGCTTTGTAAAGCCAGCAGGTACCGTTACAGGAACAATAATATGGCCGACCTTGAAGATCAGCTTAAAAAAGCCGATTGTGACCAGGCAAAATTTAAATTAATCGTTACCGATGGAGTATTCTCTATGGATGGTATTATTGCCCAGGTGGACAAGATCTGTGATATTGCTGAAAAATATAATGCACTTGTAATGGTTGACGATTCACATGCAACTGGATTTGTTGGAAAAACCGGACGGGGAAGTGCAGAATATTGTAATGTCATTGGACGGGTTGATATTATTACTACAACTTTTGGAAAAGCTTTAGGTGGCGCTTCCGGCGGATGTGTTTCCGGAAAGAAGGAAATCATCGATATGCTAAGACAAAGGTCCAGACCCTATCTGTTTTCTAATTCTTTATCTCCTGTTATTGTTGGTGCAACTCTTGAAGTATTGAATATGCTATCTGAAACCAGCAATTTGAGAGATAAATTGGAGGAAAATACAAGAATATTCAGAAAGGGACTTGAAGATGCAGGTTATACCATTGTTCCCGGAACTCATCCGATTGTACCAATAATGCTTGGCCATCTTCCAAATGATGCTAAATTATCACAGGAACTGGCAGAAGAACTTCTGGCTAATGGAATATACGTTATCGGTTTTTACTATCCTATTGTACCAAAAGGAAAATCAAGAATAAGGGTACAAATCAGTGCTGCACATACAAAAGAACAGATTCATTTTGCCATAGAGACGTTTTCTAAGATCAGGCAGGAATGGATTGCAAAAGGAATATGTAAATAAATATTTCTAAAATAGCTGCTTCTCCACTAATTCACTCATAGCATGACATTATTTAGGCTAATTGAACAATCCGACAGATTGTAAGCTGTCCTAAAGGCCTGAAAATATGTTGTAAAACAATATTGAAAATCATTTATGAGCTTTAAAATGTTAACAAATTAACATTAACTTGTAAGCCGTTTTCAAACAATACAATTTTCAGATTTATGTCCAACATTGGCTCTTATGAAGATAAAATTAAAAATTTCGACTGGTCCATTTCAGAAAAAGAACTGAATTACCAGGATGGAAATATTATTAACATCGGATGGTATTGTTCAGACCGGATTTGCCAAATGGGAAAAGCCGATAAATTGGCCCTTCAGTGGGAAGGATTTGGTGGCGTCGAAAAAAAATATACATTCAATGATATCCGTCTGGCAGGTAATACTATTGGCACTTTTCTCCGTAACCTGGGAGTTAAAAACGAAGATAGAGTTTGTCTGTTTATGGACCGTATCCCTGAACTTTATCTTTCATTTCTGGGAGTTTTAAAAATTGGAGCCGTAGTGCAACCTTTATTCTCTGCATTTGGAGACGAATCACTTCATGTACGGCTTGAAAACGCGCAAACCCGTGCAATAATTACCCAGAAAAAACATCTGTCAAAGGTCAGGAGGATTCTTGATAAACTACCTTCTCTTGAACACATTATTATTGTTGACCATTATACAAGTAAGCCTCTTCAAGACAAGGAAGTGTCACTTAACCTCGAGAAAGAACCACCGGTTGAAGAATTTAATATATTTCCAACTAAGGCTGAATCTCCGTCTGTATTGCATTATACATCAGGAACTACAGGTCAGCCAAAAGGGGTGAAGCATGTACATTATTCGCTCATTTCTCAATATCTTACAACCAAATGGGTATTGGATCTGCAGGACAATGATATATATTGGTGCACAGCTGATCCCGGTTGGGTTACCGGAACCTCATATGGCATTATCGGACCCTGGAGCCTTGGCATTACGCAGTGTGTTCTTAATACCGGGTTTTCTGCTGAAGCCTGGTACAAATTCATAGAAAAGTATCGTATTACGGTCTGGTATTCTGCTCCTACTGCAATACGTTCATTGATGAAAGCCGGCCAGGAACCTGTCAGGAATTTTAACCTTTCCAGCTTGCGGCATCTCGCAAGTGTTGGTGAACCCTTAAATGCTGAAGCAGTTATTTGGTCAGAAAAGGTGTTTGGCATACCATTCCTTGATACTTACTGGCAAACAGAAACCGGATCTATTATGATCACAAACTTCCCGGGAATGAAGGTTAAACCTGGCTCTATGGGCAAATCCTTTCCCGGAATTATAAGCACTATTGTTGATGCAAAAACCTTTAAACCCTATAACGAGTATGGAAAAATTGGACTGATTGCTTTTAAACCGGGATGGCCTGCCATGATGCGAACTTATTGGAACAATGATAAAATGTTTCAACGAAAATTTAAGAATGGATGGTACCTTGCCGGCGACAGGGCCAGCATTGATAAGGAAGATTATTTCTGGTTTATAGGCAGGGATGATGATGTGATCAATACCGGTGGGCATCTTGTAAGTCCGTTTGAAGTGGAATCAGCTCTTCTGGAACATGAAGCTGTGAGCGAATCTGCAGTTGTGGCAAAGCCCGATGAAGTGAACATGGAAGTGGTAAAAGCATTTATTACCCTTAAGCCAGGCTACGAAGCAAGTGATGATCTGGAATTGAAAATCATGAACTTTATTCGGAAAAAACTTTCTCCCCTGGCCATGCCACAAGAAATAGAATACATGGATTCACTTCCCAAAACCCGGAGTGGAAAGATTATGCGTAGGATCCTTCATGCACAAGAATGGGGAGAAGAAATAGGAGATACTTCCACCCTCGAAGATGAAGAATAGCAATTTTAAATATCATTAAACTAAAATAGTTCTCAAAATGGAAGAAATAAAAGATGTGATTTTGCAATACGTTATTGATGAGTACCTGGAAGATGATGATGATGAAATAACCTATGACACTCCTTTAATCTCGGGTGGTTATGTAGATTCCTTTTCCATGGTTTCTTTAAAAATGTTTCTGGAAAATAAATTCAAAATCAAATTACCGGATGATAAAGCAACGCCTGAAGCATTTGATTCGGTAAATAACATAGTGGCATTAGTAAAAGAGTTTACTGACTAGGATTATTTCAAATTTATAATGATGCGTATTATCCTTAAGTACCGGAGGAAATCGAAAAACTGAAGAAGCGAAATGTTTTTTTAACCAAAGGGAACAACCTCCTTTCTTTTAGTGCTAAGATAACCTCAGAACCGGATTTTCTTGAGGAGTTATTTCCTCGCTCTGGAAGTATGGAAAAACAAAATTCGACTTTTCAGGCATCTTCAAATTAATTCAATAATATAATATTTAATAATATAAACTAACAGCACAATGAGTTATAGCGAGAAAATCCAGAAAACCTATCTTGACCAACTAAAACAAATCAGGAATGCAGGAATCTTTAAAGAAGAAAGGCTCATTCATTCAACCCAGGCTGCAGATATTGAAGTTGAATTCCCCTCAGGATCTTCACTTAAGAAGGTAATTAATATGTGTGCCAATAATTACCTTGGGCTTTCAAGTCATCCTGAGGTGATCAGTGCAGCACATGACGGCCTTGAATCAAGGGGGTATGGAATGTCCTCAGTCCGTTTTATTTGTGGCACACAGGATATCCACCGGGAACTCGAGAATAAAGTAACCGAATTCCTTGGCACCGAAGATACAATACTGTTTCCTTCATGTATGGACGCCAATGCAGGTGTTTTTGAAGCTGTTCTGACAGGAGAGGACATCATGATATCCGACCGGCTGGTCCATGCTTCCATTATTGATGGTATGAGGCTATGCAATGCCCAGCACGATACCTTCAAACATTCAAATATGGAACATCTTGAAAGTAAGTTACAGCTACATTCTGACAAGCGTATTAAAATGGTTATTACTGATGGAGTATTTTCCATGGACGGAGATACCGCCAAACTTGATGAGATGGTTGAGATATGTGAAAAATATGATGCTTTATTGTTCGTAGATGATTCTCATGCCAGTGGATTTATTGGCAAAACAGGAAGGGGAACACATGAAAAGTATGGTGTATTGGGAAAAATTGATATAATTACCACTACTTTTGGTAAAGCTCTTGGAGGGGCTTCAGGGGGTTGTGTGTCAGGAAGAAAAGAACTGGTTGAAATGTGCAGGCAAAAAGCCCGGCCTTACCTCTTCTCAAATACCATTGCCCCTGTGGTTGTTTCAGGGGTTTTGAAGGTTTTGGATATACTTTCGGAAAGTACTGACCGTCGTGATAAACTTGAAACAAATACAAACTATTGGCGAAAAGGTCTTACTGATGCCGGCTTCATATTGAAAGAAGGAGACAGTCCAATTGTGCCGGTAATGTTTTTCAATGCGAAATTATCACAGGATTTTTCAAAAGACCTGTATAATGAAGGGATCTATGCTATAGGGTTTTTCTTCCCAGTAGTAGCGAATGGACAGGCCAGGATCCGGACACAGATATCAGCCGGTCATGAAATCCATCACCTGGATAAGGCCCTGAAAGCTTTTTTAAAAGTGGGTAAAAAATATGGTATCCTGGGCCTGACAAAACAGGAGATCATAGCAAAATATGGATTGTAGATAAATAATGGTCATATGATAGTCAAAAAACACGAGAGCACAGCCCGAGTATTTGACGTGAGCGTTAGCGAGCATATGACAGTAAACAAAGTGAGCATTTGACACCAGCGTAAACAAATTTTATCCACACTTTGAATGCCCGCATTCGGTACAAATAAGGCAACCTTCCTGATATATTAATGTATCTGAACCACATTGTTCACATTTTTGGCCAGGTGATGCTTTTGTGCCATCAGGAATGAATTTTTTAAGTGCACGTTCAACTCCGTTTTTCCAGGAGTTGATACTTTCACTATCAAGCTGCAATTTTGAAACCAGATCTACAACATTTTTCAGTGGCATTCCATGGCGAAGGATCCCTGATATCAGCTTGGCATAATTCCAGAATTCCTTCCTAAACATATGAGAAAGTCCGCCAACAGTATTCAGATAGCCGAATTTATCTGTATATTGAAAATCATACCTGGTTTTTCCCTTCTCATCTTTGATTTTTATGATTTCCCCTTTTGTAATTGATTTTGGAACAGTCAGAACGTCTTCATCTACCCTTCCTGTGAATATCTCATAAGGTCTGCCATTCAGTATCCCCACAATTGCGATCCACTTTTCATTATTATTCTGAAACCTGACAACCTCTGCATCTAATATTCTGGGTCGTTTTGGAGAGTGAAACTCTGCTTTTTGTTCTTCCTTTTTATCAGCGGCTACAAGAACCCCGCTTCTTGAACCATCACGGTATACAGTTGTTCCTTTGCATCCGTTGTGCCAGGCCTGAACAAATAAATGTCCCACAAGGTCCTCGGATGCATCATTTGGTAAATTAACTGTAACACTTATTGAATGATCAACCCACTTTTGGATGGCTCCCTGCATTTTTATTTTTGATACCCAATCCACATTATTTGAAGTTGCCTGGTAATATGGAGACTTTTTTACTACTTTCTGAACATCTTTATCATTATACTGCATGACCTCATCAACATTGTATCCATTTATTTCAAGCCAGGACTTAAACTTATGATGAAATACATTATATTCTTCCCATGTATCGCCAACTTCATCAACAAAACTTACATTAACATCAGCATCATTGGGATTCACTTTTCTTCTCCGTTTGTAAACAGGAAGGAAAACCGGTTCAATTCCTGATGTGGTTTGCGTCATAAGGCTTGTGGTTCCGGTAGGAGCAATTGTTAACAAGGCGATGTTTCTTCTCCCTTTTTTCATCATATCCTTGTACAATGCCTCATCTGCTTTTTTCAGGCGTTGAATAAAGGGATTGTTTTTTTCACGTTGACCGTCACAAATAGGGAATGCTCCCCTTTCTCCGGCAAGATGAACTGAAGAACGGTATGCTTCCAGTGCCAATGTTTTGTGGACCTCAATGGAAAAATCAATTGCATTTTCGC
The DNA here is from genome assembly GCA_030613125.1 of Bacteroidota bacterium. Lineage (GTDB taxonomy): Bacteria > Bacteroidota > Bacteroidia > Bacteroidales > VadinHA17 > JAUWMO01. The sequence goes on from JAUWMO010000049.1 coordinate 10,725, forward strand.
TGCCATACTGCAATCCCAGACCTGCCAGCATATCGCCTTCGGCAGTTATACCTATCCCTGTTCTCCTGCCTTCCTCGGCTTTTATCCTGATATTTTCCCAGAGTTTGCGTTCTACTCTCTTTATCTCATCTTCCTCGGGATCTTTTTTTATTTTCTCCAAGATTGCATCAATTTTTTCCAGCTCCAAATCAATAATATCATCCATAATCCTTTGCGCATAACCTATATGATCTCTGAACAGGTTAAAATCAAATTTTGCTTTCTTCGTGAAAGGATCCTTAACATAGCTATATAAATTAATTGCAAGAAGTCTGCAGCTATCATATGGACATAACGGAATTTCACCACATGGATTTGTAGACACGGTACGGTAGCCCAGATCAGCATAACAGTCAGCCACAGATTCATTGGTTACAGTATCCCAAAACAGGATTCCCGGTTCTGCTGATTTCCAGGCATTATGTACGATCTTATCCCATAATTTTCTTGCTTTTATCTTCTTTTTCACCAATGGTGTATCAGAATCTACCGGAAACTGCTGCGTATACTTTTTATCATGAACGACTGCTTCCATAAACTCATTATCGACCTTGACTGATACATTTGCTCCTGTAACCTTGCCTAGTTTCATTTTTGCATCAATAAAGACCTCTGCATCGGGATGTTTTACTGATATAGTTAACATTAAAGCTCCCCGACGGCCATCCTGGGCAACCTCTCTGGTTGAATTAGAGAACCTCTCCATAAATGGCACCACACCCGTTGAAGTCAGGGCACTATTCAGAACAGGACTTCCGGCTGGACGAATATGAGTCAGATCATGACCAACCCCGCCTCTTCTTTTCATTAACTGAACCTGTTCCTGATCAGTTTTCATAATGGCACCATAAGAATCGGAGGCACCTTCATTGCCCACAACAAAACAATTTGAAAGAGAAGCTATTTGATATTTATTTCCAATCCCTGTCATTGGTCCTCCCTGGGGAATAATATATTTAAACCCCTTCAACAAATCAAATATTTCCTGTTCAGATAGCGGATTCGTATAATTTTTTTCAATTCGCGCAATTTCTGATGCCAACCGATGGTGCATATCATCCGGTGTGCTTTCATACAAATTCCCTTGTGAATCTTTAAGTGCATACTTATTAGCCCACACTTTGGCTGCCAGTTCATCCCCATTAAAATATTCTTCTGATGCTTTAAAAGCCTCTTCGAAAGAATATTTTTTTTGTTCTTCCGCGTGTGTTTGTAAATTGATTTTACCCTCTTGCGGGCTTGTGCCTTTTAGATCAATGGATTTTTGTTGAGCGAGTAAATCATTCATATGCCTGAACTCCTAAAGCATTGTAAACATGAAAAATAAAAAATCAGAGATTGTAATCAGTCCGGTCTGCAATTTATGAATTGAAAAATAACTGGACAATATGAATGAATCCATAATTATTAACATTTCTTTGAAGTTATTAACGACGACCTGTAATACTTTGCAATTGTGCACATTCAAGACCTCTTGCTGAGAAAACCTGTAAAGAAATTTGTTAATTTATTGCTGCTGTTTGAATTCAGAATCTAAAGTTGAATTATATGCTAATTAGTTATGAAAAAAAGAGGCCTAAGCCTCCTTTCTTTTTCGTTCACTCTTTTAGCAGTTATTTTATAAATCTCTTCTTTCTATCAGGTTATTATTTGGCTTTACACTAAAAAATATACCGTACTCCAAATTGAGCTTGCCACCTTGAGCTTCTCATTCCTCCGTCATCTATATCCCAGGGAGCATCATTATCAGGCCTGGAGAAAGAGAATTCAGGAGTTGTTTCATCTGCCTGAAAGCCTTCAAACCTGATGAGCCGAACGTTTTCATAATAATTGGCATAATATATCCGGCCCCATTTTGGATTCAGCAAATTGCCAAGGTTGAAAATGTCAAAAGTAAGTTGTAAAGTATGCCTTCTGTCTCCAAAATTTGTAAAAATATCCTGGATTATTTTAAGGTCAAAAATGTTTTCGAAAGGCAGCCGTGCACCATTCCTTTCGGCATACTCACCCCTATGTTTACTCAAATAACGATCCTGCTCGATATATGCATCCAGCTCAGCCCATTGCTGGCTTGCTGTAGCTGCATCAGCAAAAATGATCTCACTCTGTGATGCAGGGATATAAATCAGATCCATATCTTTGCTGTTCTCATTTGTCATCCTGTTACCATTATGATACAAGTATGAAAATCTCTTCCCTGATTGTCCATTATAAAATAAGGAAATGGTAGTTGCAGCATGATTCAGGTATTCAATCCTGTAGGAAGCATATCCTAAAATACGCGATCCCAGATTAAAATCAGAAATAGTCTGACCTACATAGTTCCTGCCAGTTGCGTTTTCCATATATCTCCACTGGGAAGAATTTTGAGAAGAAGTTCCGTCAAAAACAGTAGTAGCGCCCCCGTATGTATAAGCTAAACTACCAGTAAACCCATTATCAAATGGCTTTTGTAATTGAATAGTCAAATTATATGTATATCCCTTATTAGTGTTACTACCTATCATGATATATCCATAAGTGTCATCAACTTCGTCTCTACGGTTATAAATAGGCCTGTTATCCGGTGTGCCGGTCAGACTCTGTGTTGAGGGTTTAATGTTATAATTATGGTACAAAACATTATTCAGTGTCTTAGTATAAAGTCCCTCAAAAGTAGCTATCAGTCCCCATGGTAACTTTTGGTCAACAGCCAGGGATGTACGCCATACCTGTGGGTATTTAAAGTCTTTTACAAAAAGGTTCATATCTCCTGAGGGAACATCTTTTGCAGTGGGGTCAAAATCGGTTGAAACATACTGGTTATCCCACTCATGACGGAATGGAACATCACCTGCAAATACGTTCCCAACCATCAAACCATTGTTACTATAGCTTGCTCCAGGCCACACAAAAGGTATCCTGCTCGTAAAAATTCCTGTCCCACCTCGAACCTGGGTTATTTTATCTCCGCTAACATCCCAGTTGAATCCAATTCTGGGTGAAAACATAAACTGTGGTGATGGCATTTGACCTGCCATAACCCCTTCCATGCTATAGCCATAACTTTCTATCCTGGTAATTGTTGAATCGTTGAAATAGGTATCTTCAGTAAGCTCTGTTGTGAACATGGGAATATCTATTCTTAAACCAAAAGAAAGTTTGAATTTATCAGACATCTGGAATTCATCCTGAGCATAGAACCCAAGTTGCATGGCATTAAAGTCAGCAGCTGCTTTTGATCCGTCACCTGTCACATCATCAACAACTGAATAGCTCCTGAAATAATCGTAAGCATTAGCATCAGTAAGGAATTCATTCACGTTGTTAAATTTATATACGCCAAAATTCTGTCTGACAAAAAGATTATAAATTTTGTAGAATTCGTTATGGGTCCCAATGGTGATTGTATGTTTTCCTTTGTTGATCTGAAAATTATCGGTTATGGTCAGGATGTTCTGATCGAGCTTATTGGCAGTAGAATACTCTTCGCTACCAAATTCAATATCACCGCCACCATCATCAATATAGACCTTCGGAAAATTACCGCCCATAGGATCTCTGTCATCACGGACCATGGTATAACCAACAATCAGTTTATTGGAGAATTTACCACCGAAATTACTTTTTAATTCAAGAGCAGTAGAATTTGTAATAGACGGGAAATTAATACCTCCGTTTTCAAATCGTAGGCGGCTGCTTGATGAACGGGATGGGGACAATGATACACCCTTGGTATATTGATGTCGGAACATAAACTTGTGATTCCTATTAATATTATAATCCAGTTTTATTAAAAATTTATCACTCTTCAACGATCTGATCACGTTTTCATATGCTCCCGGATCATACCCGTAACTATTTAATTTACTGATAAGAAGATTCAGCGAATCTCTGGTTACATTTCCATTATACTCTGCAAAATCAAAAGGCTGAGGAGTTTCTTCACGCTGAAATTCACCGTTAATAAAAAAGAAAAGTTTGTTTTTAATAATTGGACCTCCCAGCCTGAACCCGTATGTGTTTGCACTAAATTTGGCAAGTTTTGTTTTTGCAATAGTCTCATCA
>JAUWMO010000336.1 GCA_030613125.1 Bacteroidota bacterium
AATAGCAAGAAAAGTTATTGCAAATGAAATGACAGGCAGGTATTTTCCTGCAAGTTGAAAATGCTCAATCAGCAGGCTGGCGGTGTAATCGGAGAATTTTATCGCTCCATAAATTCCAAGGATCAATGCGGCAAGAGTAGCAACTTCATGGACCAGCCCTTTCCGAAAGCCTTGTATTACTCCCAGGGCAAGTAAAATCAACAGAATAATATCAATAATGTTCATAAGGTATATTTACTCAGTTGGAAATTTTAATTATCCAAATATACCTTAAAATCATAAAAATATTCAAGTTTAATTTATATGTCTTGTGTGCTGGTTGACTAATAAACAAAATAAAAACCTCTTGAACCAGCAAAACGCGGATTTACTACCTGAAATAATTCAACAGATGTAAAGTAAACTAAAGGTTTCTGAACATAAGTTATAAAAAAATATAAAGCGAACGGATTATTTTACCCTGTTTTTATCAGGAAATATTAAAAAATATCAGCAGTGACCAAAGAAATTCCTCTATAAAAACGTGGATAATTGTATAAAGTAGGATTGAGTTTTGAATGCCTCATAATAAGGAATCATTTTTAATGTACTTTATTTCACCCACATACTTTCAATAATAATCACTATTTTTACTATTCATCCACAATGACCGACCTGGATAACCTGCCTGAGCCGGAGGTTCTGGTAACAGAAATTATTGAGGAAATTGAGGCTGGGTTGGAGAGTTTTAAAGTATTACTAAAAAATCTAAGTCTTGAGTAGAGCCAAATTTCCATATGGGACCTGGGTGAAGACTTTAGATTCCCAAGATGAAAATTTAGTTGGGAAGGTAACATCCATTAAGAAAAATGAACAATACGAATTCATTTACACTATTAGAATTGACTCTGAAACATCAGTTATTAATAGGAGGTATAAGGAAGATCAATTAGACTTTTTCAGAGAAAGGTCAACATTTGATAAGCATTTCTATCCTATCTTAATATTTGGTTTAGGTTTTATCTATATTTTGGGTGGGATAACCATTTTAAGTTTTGTTGCAATTAATTACCCTGAATACATTATATGTGCAATTCTATTGGCCGGATTATTTGCTGTGGGATGGCTTATTAATAAATATATTAAGAATAAGAAGGATGGAATATTCTAAACACCTTCAGGGTTTTAGCTACCATTTATTAAGAATCAATATCTAATCTTGTAATCCTTTCTTTTATAACATTCTTGTAATCCACCTTCATATCATCAGCTATTCCGCTAATGCCTTTAACTTCAAGGATAATTTTATCATATACAACAAAATCGGCAAAGAATTTATGAGGAAGAATTACTCCTTTATAATTCACTTCATACTCAACTTCCCTGGCATAGAGGATATTTGTTTTCCGGAATTCATATTTAAGTGCATCTTTATATACAATCTCTAAAAATCCAGCTCCAAGATTGTTATGTACTTCAAAACAAGCACCGATACTCTTGTAACTCTCTTCTTTATAAAGTATTTCCGTCATTATTTTTTTTTAGCACGAATGCACGAATTTTTAGCACGTTATTTTTTTAGGTATTGTTCATAAAAACCAAGACCATTTTCTCAATCTTTTTTCACATTCTTTTTTGGGTAACCTCGAGTTTGTTTTCATTAATTGTGTAAGCTTCAAATATGCTTTTTCGTTAGAAATATATCCCTCTCTTATCAATTCATCCAACAACCAGAGAATACCGTGCACTTCTATTTGATTACTTTCAGCATATCTTTTTAACGTATTGTCTCCTGTAAGAATAAAGGCTTTGTTTTTTAGTGCATGAAACAGAACAGAACAATCTTCAAGACTTAGTCCTCTTGTATGGTTTTGTATAGCAATCAATTCAATAATCTCCTCAGTTGTAGTGTTTAATACAATTATTTCTCCAGTTGAAATATACTTATAAATAATCCCTTTCTGATCAAGCTGGTTAATTTCTCCTGCTACAAAATCTGTGATAAAAATATCAATTTGCAGTTTAAAGAATTCATCAATAAGATTTATTTCAATCAGATCGAAAATAATATTTGCATCCTGAATTGCAGCTTTCATGATGCTCTTTCAAAGCTTTCCCTGAATTTTTTTATAGTTTCATTTTCCAATTCGGCAGCTTTACTTATGGATATTATCTCTTCACTGGCTGCATGAAAAACAAGTTGGTGAAATCTGTTGCTTTCTTCTTTTCCGGTGTATTCTCCCCAGCCCGTCTCACCCTGCAGACGATTCATTCTTACATATTTAAAAAAAGCAGTCAATCTGCTTTCTGAAATAACATTCAGAATGCCGGCCCGCATCACCAGTGCCTGCACCGAAATTCCAAAATACTCTTTTACCCCGATTAGTTCGGGCAACGATATGGAAGATCTGTGTTCACCAAATTCCCTGTAAAAAACAGGACGTGGGATCAAAAAGGCACCGGCAAATGAATGACACAACTTCTCCCGGATTTTGTGTTCCTCACTCTGATCAAATCTTAGGATCAGATGGCCCAATTCATGTAAGGCGGTAAACCGCTTGCGAATGGGATCCATTCTCTTGTTAATTACAATTACAGGAACACTATTTACCATGGAAGAAAAGCCGTCAAATTTGTCAGAAGTACCCAACTCAAAAATCTTGACGCCTCTGTCTTCAAGCATTTCAAGCACATTGGGGATTGGATTGAGCCCCAGTTCCCAGGAATTTCTTAATTCGATGCTGATTCTTTCAATATCTTCCCGTGAAGAAACAATATTTTCCTTAACCGGAATCTTAAAAGGTTCATCCAGGCCTAAAAGGTTTTCCAGTTCGAGATATCTTTCTAAGAAGTCAATCGTCTTTTCCTTAATTGAGTTTTCTTCTTTGGTGCTTAGCCTTGACTTTTTCCGGAATTCCATTTCACTCAGGTTTACAACCGGCTGCCTGAAAAAGTAATCCGTTTTAATATTTAATGCTTCCGCCAGTTTAAGCAATATTCCACTGTCTGGCAACATCTCTCCTTTTTCATATTTGCTTATGGCCTGTTTGGTAATTACATTTCCCAATCTGTCGGCCAGGTCCTGTTGTGAAAGTCCTGCCATTTTCCGGGCCGACCGTAAACGATAGGTAAAAATTTGTTTCATGTTTTCGGATTTGGTTGACAAATATATTATAAATATACAAAATGTCAACCAGAAATCAAAATTTCCGCAGGTTTTTTAATATTCTTTCCTGTAATTCAATGCTTTTTTCAAATTGTTTTTTCAGCTTTGCTTTTAGTCCGGCCATTTTTTCTTTGAACGGAACCCCATCATCCTCTTCATCCTCAGTACCAACATAAATCCCCGGTGTAAGTTTATAATCCTGTTCTTTCACCTCTTCTAGGGTAGCTACTTTACAAAGTCCGGGAATATCTTGGCATTTACCCTCAACTTTCCTCCATTCATTATATAACCCGGAGATCTTTGTTATATCCTCGTCACTGAATACCCTTAACCGCCTATTGACCATTTCGCCCATTTTTGAAGCATCAACAAACAGGATCTCGTTTTTCCTGACTGTGTATCCGTCTTTTCCTTCACGATTATTACTCATGAAGAACAAAGCTGCCGGAATAGCGGTGGTCATAAAATGTTTATCAGTCAGGCGTACAATACAATCAATAATTCCGTTGTCCACCATATACTGCCTCACATTCTTTTCCCCCGAGTTATTGGTGGTCATAGCACCATTGGCCATCACGAAACCCGCAGTGCCCAATTCACTCAG
>JAUWMO010000079.1 GCA_030613125.1 Bacteroidota bacterium
AAACCACTGAAAGAAAAAATTGACAAAATCAATACTCTTAACAAGGATGAGTTGAAAGAGATGTACAAGTACATATTAAATCATCAGAAACTTACTGATAAAGGCGGAGGAGGTTTGGGCCTGGTTGATATATCAAGAAAAACAGGAAATAAACTAAACTATAAATTTCAGCAGTTTAATAATAATTTTTATTTTTTCATCTTAGATGTTTTTGTATCAGAATCAAGCAAATCCAGTTAAAATATAATACATATGGAACCTTTTTCAATTGATGGAACAGCTAAAACACCAACCGTAAAGTTTAATGCAGAAGATGGTATGATTGAGATAAAGGGAAGGTCAATCCCGGAGAATTCTGTTGAGTTTTATAAGCCGTTGGTTGATTGGTTGGAAGAATATAAGACAAATGCTTTTCCCAAAACTCAGGTAAATATCCAACTGGAGTACTTTAATACCAGTTCATCTAAATGTATACTTGATGTTTTCAAAAAGCTGGAAACCATCCATAAGGGAAAAAATGAAGTTGAAATTAACTGGTATTATGAAGAAGATGATGAGGATATGCTAGAAGCAGGTGAGGATTATGAATCAATCATAAGAGTGCCATTTAAAATGATAGAAATATCAGAATAAACTGTTAAAATATACTTCTAAAATAAAAAAGCTGCTAATCCTGGCAGCTTTTTTTGTGTTTAAGATTTATTCAGGTATTTTATTCAGAGCTTCATCACTAATTCTCCCCATCCAGTTAAGGAAATTACTTAAAAGCCTGAAATATAAAATAAAATAGAGGATTATGGTCATAACCCAGATAACCATAATATTTATCCAAAATGTAGGAACAAAGTTCCCAAATAGCACTTTTCTGGGTGCATAAAAATGCGCTTTGATAAATTTTGTTTCAGGATCAACAAAAATTGGATCAAGTTTTTGTATTAATCTTCCTTTGTATTCAATAATAGGTTTCTTTTTTTCGTTGCTATTCTTAACAAAATCACTTAATTGTTCATTTTGGTAAAGCCTTATGCTTTTGAGATATGCCTCTTTATCTTTTTTCTGTAACTCAGTGATGATCTTGTCTTTATTTGCATCTGCAATATTATATTCTTTATTATAATATTTTTTTAAACGCTTAAGGTATAAGGTGGTTTCTTCAATAACTTCTTCATTAACTTTTTCTGGATATAACTGGTCGAGATACTGAAAGGGTATTTGAGGTGTTAATCCAATTTCCTTGGCTATTTCATTTCTCAATACCAGCAGGTTATGTGCATTTTCCTCTTTTTTTTCAGGATTGGAAAAATTTCTTGATAAACTACCAGTCTTATTAGTTAAGTTATTATACCAATAATGTGTTTTGAAATTAGATTTACTTTTTATTTTATCATACTTATAAAATTGCTTCTCATATTTATTATTCATAAATTGATATACAGCTAATCCTTCATATGCCCAACGTGTGATGATTATTTCTCCAAACCATGGGACTCTGCTTGGAGAAGAAATTAAGGGATTGAGTTTTTCAAATTTTACAATTATGCCACTGAGAATAATTTGTGGAATTACCAGAAAGGGGATCAGTATATATATAGTTACGACAGTCTTGAAGCTGTCAGAAATGACCAGACCCATAGTGTTCGCCATGGCCCATGCACTGAACAATACCAACCAATATTGCCAGTACATCCCTCTGATTTCCATAATTGAATTTCCTATTATTACGAAAGTAAATGCCTGGATTGATGAAATCACAAACTGAACAGATATTTTAGATAACAAATAGCTGTTCCAGCTCAAATTAAGAAATGATTCCCTTTTCAGGATTTTACGGTCTTTAATGATCTCCTCAGCACTTACTGTCAACCCCATGAAAATAGCAACAATAACTGCCATAAAAATATAAACAGGCAGGTTTTCATTTTCCAACAAAGTGTATCCATACTTGTTTGTGGCTCCAACATTAAAAAACTTAATCAGAAAAGCCAAAAAAAATGCAAGTACAGGTGCTTCCAGAAAGTTGATAATAAGATACTGTGTATTTGCAAGCTTTGAAAGCACATCTCTTTTCAGGAAGATCAACCATTGATTAAAAAGGTTTGGGGTCTTAAAATTGATTTCAGGAATCTTTAAAACCTCGGCTATTCTTTTAAATCTTTTTTCAGTATACTCATTGAAATACGCAGCCCATTCAACCGGGGATATTTTTCTTGTGCCTGTATTCTTTCCATATTCATCCAATACCTGTGATTCGACTATGTTAAATAGCTGTTCCGGATTTACATTACCACAGATATGACATTCACTTTCATTAAAATTGGCGTGGTGAATTCTGGATTTGAAATAAATAATTGAATCAATTGGATCTCCATAGTAAATTGAATACCCTCCATTATCAAGAATAATCAAGCTGTCAAACATTTTGAAAATATCGGAGGAAGGCTGATGGATTACTGTAAAAACCAGTTTCCCTTTCAGGACTAGTTCCTTAAGAAGGTCCATTATGTTCTCAGAATCTCGTGAGGATAAACCTGATGTTGGTTCATCCAGAAAAAGGACCGCAGGTTCTCTGATTAGTTCAAGGGCAATATTAAGCCTTTTCCTTTGACCACCACTTATTTTTTTGTTCAGAGGACTGCCAACTTGAATGTCTTTTATCTCATACAGTCCCAGGTTATTTAATACCTGGTTTACAGTATTGGTAATTTCCTTTTTAGTATAATTATCAAAGCACAGCTTCGCATTATAATACAGGTTTTGAAATACTGTCAACTCCTCAATTAACAGATCATCTTGTGATACATATCCGATAATCCCTTCAATTTTTTCTTTATCACTGTAAACATTAGCTTTATTTATCAATACTTCACCCCTGGATGGTTTACTAGACCCGTTAAGCACATTTAACAAGGTGGATTTACCAGCCCCGCTGGCCCCCATAATTCCGACCAACCTGCCTGATTCTTCTTCAAAACTTATACTCCGTAACCCAAATGTTCCACCTTTAAATTTATATTCAAGGTTAATGGCCTGATAATTAATCTTGTCCTTAATCTTATCAGCCCTGAATTTTCCAACAAGATCAGAATAATAAATTGGTTTTGATTTCCTGTCCCTGATAGAGGCACCAGTATTAAATACATAAACTTTCTCTTTCTGGAGAAGCTGGCTATTCATATATAATTCCTGTTCTCCGATATATCTGATGAGATATAGATTAGCAGATGAGATCTGCAGGACCCATATCTGGCTTTCCAGACCTGGAGCGAGTACATGCTTGACTTTTTTCCCTGGTGCGATTTTGTTGTTGTCAATAACCAAAAGGTTGGGGCTTTGAACCAGGTTGTCAAATGGATTCAGAACAAAATTCTTAAGCTCCGTGAATTCTTCATTAGTTATGTTGAAAGTTTCAGATACGGTTTTAATGAATTCCAATTCCTGTTGGGTTATTTTCTCTCCTTCTGAACTTGTAAATTCAAGTAACTGAAATAATACTATTATTTTTTGGTTCTGTGTGAGTTCTTCATTGATTTCAGTACCGATCTTTAATACTCTGACTGAGCTGGATGAGATCCTTCTTTTCTGTTTTCCTTTTTCCTTTTGCTTTTCCTGATGTATGTGATAATAACCGTCAAACACTCTAAGATACACCGCAACTAATTCTTTATTTAATTGCCTTTTAAGGAAGGACTCAACCACAGTCCTTCTGTCACTCTTATTGCTTTCAGGACGGGCAATAATGGCAAATAACTGCATCAGTGCTTTGAGTATTTTCTCACTCATACTGTAATCTTAATTAAGTATTTCCTTTTTTTAAGTTTTTGTCAAATTTTTTTTAATTCTCTGAAAGCCTGTAAAATATGATGATTCAATTGTGTTGAAATTACAGTTTTTGAAGATACGAATATTTAGTGTAAAAAACTATAAACTAAAATTAATTACAAATGAGATGGTTTTAGTATTATTATGAATTAATTGAATCAGAAAGTAACATATAGGAAAAAAACCATATTATCTCACCTGGTGAGTTCTGATAACATTCGTGAGACATCAAATCTATATCTAAGCTATCGTTCGTTCGGGATTTTTTTGCTTTCGTAAATATGGCTTTCTACTCATGTTATTGTCATACTTATATCTAAAGAGTAATCATTGGCACCGAAGCAGAATTTAATAATACAATAGAATTAGTATTTTTCCTATAATAATTAAATAAACTGCTCGGTGTAAAAATATGTCACAAAATTAAGGCCGTTCCTTATTACAACCATTTTAAGCTTTTTGCCAGGTTTCCCTTCAAAATAATGGTAAACATCGTTGATTGAAAGGTTCTTGGAGCTTTTATTGTTTATTGAATACAGAACATCCCCGGGTTTCAGCCCGGCCTTATCACCCGGAGAGCCTTTTCTAATGGTTGAAATAGTGTAGTAAGGAAACCCGGGGATTGGTGAAATTATTTCAATACCAGTATGGTTGATCTTAAATGGTTGTTTGAAAAACTTGTTTGGTGTCAGGGTGATCTGGCTGTGAGGATAGTCTATTACAACATGAAATCTTCTTAATATTTCTGAGCCCAGACTTCCGTTTCTGCCATCAAGCCCAAAAGCTGTACTCGCTGAAACAGAGTCAGGGAAAGCAACTATAGGATTACTAAAATGATAATCACCAAGCATCAATTCTTTTATACGACCGATTGATCCACTTATTTCCCCATTTAAGCCTGTCCCTAAATAAGAATCACGTACTATTTTAGGTAATTTAAGTCTTGGATCAGATTCTGTATCAAGCCAAAGTGAATGACTTGCTCCGGTATCGAGTAACAATTTTACAGGAACAGATTCTCCGTCCTCCTGTTTTACCTCTGCATATATATAAGGTTTTGTGTTGTCAAGAATTAAAGGAAGTGTAACTGATTTCCTGCGATGACGCATTTTATAAGTTTCTGGCCGGTGTAGTGTGATTCTTTTTTTTTCATAATTCACCTCCACAACAAACTCGCTAAATAAGTTATAACCAATAAGACCATGAACGCGTGTACCAAGTAATGCTGATAAATTAAAAACGTTCTGAAGTATAATATATATATGCTGGTATTTTCCATACACTCCTGATATCCTGAAAATATTTCCGTAAGAATGTAAAGCATTGATTGGATCTCCTTTCCCAAGACCTGATAATTTGACCTGTCTGGTATAGTTTAATGAAAGGCTATCACCCATGGAGAGTTCAGTTAAAATTGAAATCTTTAAACCGGTATCTAAAATGAAAAACAAACTGTCTGAATCATTAATCATTATAGGGATAATGATTAGATTGTTAATAAATTTGAAAGGAAATGTAACTTTCTTTAGATGAGGATCGACCATGCTGAGGCCTGTTATCTCATTTTGAGCCTTAAGTAAGTTCAAAGAACATATGGAAAGCACACAAACTAGTACTAACCGCACCCAAAATTTATTATTTAAATTTTTGTCCACCATTGCATTTAACAAAATAATATTTTTTTCTCAATAAATGAAATTAATACCAATCTATCGATCTGGCCATTGTAAACTGAAATAAATTCTAGGGGAGTGTCAGGGGGCTGTTCAAAATTAGTACTTTTTTCATTCGCAAAAAATATAACTGATTAAAATTAAATGTGGCGATATTCTGCCAGAGTATTTTTTTTTTAATATAAAATACATTTTTTTATTCTGAATAGTTATCATATGTCTGTCAATTAGGCAGTTATATATGAATTTAGAATGACAAAATTGCAGTCATTCATAATTTTGTTGTTTTGGTTTGTTTTTTGAAATCTTAATTATACTTTATAATATAATATTAACATTAGAAAAGGAAGGTAACTAATAATGAATCTAAATAATTTTACAATTAAATCACAGGAAGCCATTCAGCAAGCATTTTCAATTGCAGAGGGTAACCAGCAAAAATCGGTTGAGAATGGTCATTTGGTTAAGGGTCTGATGATGCAGGGAGAAGATGTTAGTAATTTCTTGCTGAAAAAACTCAATGTAAGTATCCCGATATTTGAATCAAAACTGAATGCTATCATTGAAAAATACCAAAAAGCTTCAGGGGATGAACCTTTTTTATCGCGTGATGCTAATAAAAGTTTGCACAAGGCACTCAATTATTCAAAGGATTTTGGGGATCAGTTTGTATCTATGGAGTTATTATATCTTGGGGTATTAGCATCAGGTGATAAGGTTTCCCAGTTAATGAAAGATAATGGCATTACAGAAAAAGATTTGAAGCTTGCTATTAAGGAACTGAGGAAAGGCTCAAAAGTTGATAGCCAAACTTCTGAAGATACTTTCAATTCACTTAACAGGTTTGCTATAAACCTGAATGAATTGGCGAGAACTGGTAAGCTTGATCCGGTGATTGGAAGGGATGAGGAGATCAGGAGAATACTCCAGATACTGTCACGGAGAACAAAAAATAATCCTGTACTGATAGGAGAACCCGGAGTAGGTAAAACTGCAATTGCTGAAGGTTTGGCATATCGGATTATTCGCGGGGATGTTCCTGAAAACCTTAAGTCAAAACAGGTTTATTCACTTGATATGGGAGCTCTGATAGCAGGAGCTAAATACAAGGGTGAATTTGAAGAAAGGTTGAAATCAGTTGTAAAAGAAGTAATGGCATCACAGGGAGAGATCATCCTGTTTATTGATGAAATTCATACTCTGGTTGGTGCTGGTAAAGGTGAAGGTGCTATGGATGCTGCCAATATTCTCAAACCTGCTCTGGCCAGAGGTGACCTCAGGGCCATAGGTGCAACTACACTTGATGAATATCAGAAATATTTTGAGAAGGATAAAGCCCTTGAACGCAGGTTTCAGAAAGTAATCGTTAATGAACCAGATATTCCAAATGCTGTTTCAATACTGAGAGGTCTGAAAGAGAGATATGAGAATCATCATAAAGTGAGAATTAAAGATGAAGCAATTATTTCTGCAGTTGAACTTTCTGACAGGTATATAACCGATCGTTTCCTTCCTGATAAAGCCATCGACCTTATTGATGAAGCTGCTTCCGGATTGAGGCTTGAAATGAACTCGGTCCCTCATGAGATTGATGAGATTGAGAGAAAGATCAAGCAACTGGAGATAGAAAGGGAAGCTATTAAAAGAGAAGGAAATAATTCACGTTTGAAAAATCTTGGAAAAGAAATTGCCGATTTAAACGAGGAAAACAAGAGGTTAAGAGCTAAATGGCGATCAGAAAAGGATTTGATTGATAAGATTCAGAAAAATAAACAAACATTGGAAGACTATAGGCTTGATGCTGAGCAGGCAGAGCGGGATGGTGACTATGGTCGTGTTGCAGAGATCAGGTATGGAAAAATAAAAGAAATCGAAGAAGATAATATTAATCTTCAGGAAGAACTTGTGAAAATGCAAGGAGAATTTTCTATGATAAAGGAAGAAGTCAGGTATGAAGATATTGCTGAAATTATTTCTAAATGGACAGGCATTCCGGTTCAGAGGATGTTGAAAAGTGAAAGAGACAAACTACTTGCATTGGAACATGAACTTCATAAAAAAGTGATAGGCCAGGATGAAGCCATTACAGCTGTTTCTGATGCAGTCCGCCGAAGTCGGGCAGGGCTACAGGATGCTAACCGTCCTATTGGCTCATTTATTTTCCTTGGTACCACAGGTGTTGGTAAAACAGAGCTGGCAAAGGCTATGGCTGAGTTCCTTTTCAATGATGAAAATCTTTTAACAAGGATTGATATGTCAGAATATCAGGAAAGGCATTCCGTTTCAAGACTTATAGGTGCACCACCGGGTTATGTGGGTTATGAGGAAGGAGGTCAACTGACTGAGGCCATTAGAAGGAAGCCCTATTCTGTAATTCTGCTTGATGAAATAGAAAAGGCCCACCCTGATGTTTTCAATATTCTTTTACAGGTGCTTGATGATGGCCGTCTGACTGATAATAAGGGCAGAGTAGTCAACTTTAAGAATACCCTGATCATTATGACCTCAAATGTTGGATCACACATTATACAGGAAAATTTAGCAAATCTGACACGTGATAACCGAAATGAGATTATTGCAAGGACCAGATTACAGATCAATGATCTTTTAAAGCATTCCATCAGGCCTGAGTTCCTGAATCGTATAGATGAGATCATTATGTTTCTTCCATTAACTCCAGAGGAGATAAAGAAAATAGTAGAATTGCAGTTATCTATAGTGAAAAAAAAGCTTGAAAAAAATGGCTTGTCTCTTAATTTAACTGAGAATGCAATAAACTTTCTTGCACAAACAGGCTATGATCCTCAGTTTGGTGCCAGGCCTGTAAAACGGGTGATCCAACGTGAGCTTTTAAATGAATTATCAAAGCAAATTATCAGCGGAAACCTTGATAATACTGATAAAATCAGGGTTGACTTAGTAAATGGTCATTTGGAATTTAATATGGATAAAACAGATTATCCTTCAGATCATAATTTCATGAATGTATCTGAACAATAAATATCAACTAAAACTCTTGATACAATCATCAAGATTATCGTAAATCTTAAAAATACTATTTAGTTGCAACAGTTTAAACAGTTCCATTACATCCGGATTAACATTGCATATTCTGAAATCACCATAATTGTTATTGGCAGTTTTCATTACCGATAAAAATACTCCAAACCCGGAACTGTCTACATATTTTATTCCTTCCATGTTTAGAATAAGCTTTGTATTTGGTTTATCAAACATGCCATTAAGCTCTTTTTTGCTATCCTCTGTTATAAGGGCATTAAACTTCTTAATGCTTTTGTCAAATGATGCAACAACTACATCATTTATTTTTTCAGAATGAATAAGACTCATATATTATTAATTTAATTACGTGTTTTTTATGATTTCCAGTTCTTGAATTGCCTTTTGACAATCTTCTTTAAAAATATTAATAATATCTATGTATTTATCAACGTCTTTTTCCTCCTTTGCGAGCATCTCCAGATTTTTCAGTGCAGCAGCCTGCCTTTCCATACCCATTACGGCAACTGAGGATTTTGCCTTATGTGCTACCAGTCCAAGGTTATACCAATCTTTTTTATCATGGTATGTTTTCATATCTTCCAGGAACTCAGGGACCTGGGAAATGAAAATATCAATCATTTCCTTAATAAGATCCATATTTCCACTAGCCATTCCCTTTACATAGGATAAGTCTACTATTTTTTCCTGCTGAATCAATTTCTGTAATTTTTATATGCTCGTTTATATAAATACAAATATAAAAAAAAAGCAATCATACGAAGGTTAATGATATTTTTTATAAATTGATGAAATCTATAATATTATTATCTCAACTTTTTTTCTTCTTTTACGTACAACAATTATTACTACTGTATATTAAACCCTTGACTATGAAACTGTATCAAGTAATCTTCTTCCTTTTAATTATTCTTTCCGGAGGTATTTCCAATGCATATTCCCAGCAATTTGTTGAAATTAGCAAAAAGGATTTTAAGTCAAAGGATGCTGGTTTTAAAAAAGCATGGCTTGATATTCAAACAGGCAATCAATATTTCAGGGAGGGTCCTGGCACTTATAAAGAAGCCCTGAATGCGTATCAGGATGCGCATGATTATAATCCATATCACGCCGGGTTGAACTATATGATAGGTGTTTGTTATCTGTATACTGGTAATCGAACCAAAGCGCTGCCTTACCTTAAAGCTGCGTATGAGTTTAAGGCTGAGATAGCACCAGATCTTCGTTTGATGCTGGCAAAAGCATATCATTATAATTATGAATTCGATAAAGCAATGGATGAATATCAGGCATATATTGATGGCTTGTCAAAGAAAGAGAAAAAGGTTGTGGATATAGGAAGTATTAAGAATGCCATAGACCAATGTCACAATGGAAAAGAACTGATGAAGGATACTGTGAATGTCGAGATTATAAATATGGGTGATAAGATTAATTCTGATGCTGATGACTATTATTCTGTTTTTTCGCCATCTGGGAACCGAATTTACTTTACCTCAAGGAGACAATTCTGGCCTGATGAAAAAAGAAACCTTTTGGATAATAAATTTAATGAAGATATATACGTCTCTTTCCTTGAAAATAATTCAGTCTGGGCGAATGCACAAAATGTTGGGAAACCGGTGAATACAAAATTTAATGATGCCGCTTTGCTAATGTCTTCTGATGGAGAGACCCTTTATCTTTATCGGGGACAAAAAAATAAAGGTGAAATTTTATATACTGATGTGAAGGATGGAGAATGGTCCAAGCCAAAGTCTGCTCCTGCACAAATCCGATCTGGCTCTCATGAATCTTCCATGAGTGCCACGGAAAACGGAAAAAAAATCTATTTCGTGAGTGACAGGAAAAACGATAATTTAGGTGGCTTGGATATTTACATGACCCAAAAAGCTGAAAACGGAAAATGGACCGAACCGGTGAACCTGGGTCCTGTTATCAATTCTGCTTTTGATGAGGAAGGAGTTTATATCTCGCCAGATGGTAATAAACTGTATTTTAGCTCCAAAGGCCATAATAGTATGGGAGGTTTTGATGTTTTTGCATCAAATTATGAAAACGGGAAATGGACCGAACCTGTAAATATGGGTTATCCTATAAACTCTACTGATGATGACCTCTTCTTTGTAATGCAGGATTCTATTACAGCCTATATCTCTTCCATAAGAAATGATGGCAAGGGATTTATGGATATATACAAAATACTTTTTATTCCGGATGTGGAAGATACGGTTCAGATTGTTGAAGAAAAACCTGTCCCAATATTCATAGCTCCTTTTAAACCTGATCCAACCTTTGTCTTGAATGGTACTGTTATGGATGAGGAAGATTCAACTGCTATTGTGGCAAGGATCGAGATAATTGATATGGATGAGAATAAAATCATAGCTACAACTATTTCAAATGATGAGACAGGAGAATATTATATCAAGTTGAAAAAGAAAACCTCTTATGGGGTTGAGGTTAGTGCCAGTGGGTATATGTTTTTTCTTAATGTTCTGACTGTTCCGGATGACACTACCCTTACAGGATTCCAGCGTGATTTTTTACTGAAGAAAATTAAGGTTGGTGAAAAAATAGTATTAAGAAATATCTTTTTTGAGTTCAATAAATCAACACTAAGCCCGGAATCTTCAATTGAATTGGATCGTGTGGCAGGTTTTCTTGATAGCAATCCTTCCCTGAGAATTGAAATTTCCGGACATACAGATAATATTGGATCTGCAGTATTTAACCAGAGTTTGTCGGAAAACAGGGCGAAATCTGTGATGGACTATCTTATCTTCAAAGGAATTCACCAATCCAGACTGGAATACCAGGGATATGGTTATACCCAGCCTGTTAGCTCAAATGAGACAGAGGAAGGTCGTGCCCTGAACAGGAGAGTGGAATTTAAGATCATTGAATAAAACGGTTATTTACAGGATCTTAATGAGAAATTCTTCAAATTGGTTATATCTCAAAGTTCTAATTATTCACCTGTAAAGATTTTTCAGGACGACACACTTCAAATTTGAACCAACGATATTTAATACGTATTTTAATATGTATTA